>DATMKC010000001.1:0-5598 GCA_035553555.1 Egibacteraceae bacterium
CTCCCACAGCAGCACGTCCGCGCCCCAGTCCTCGATCACGGCGGGCAGATCGCGCGCGAAGGCGTCCGCGAGCACCCCGCCGAACATGTGGCGCAGCGAGAACAGCAGCTTGCCGCGACCGTCCAGCTCGCTCACCTCGGGGAAGGTCTTGGCGGCCTCGACCTCCAGCCAGTCCAAGCCGCAGGCCACGGCGGCAAAGCCCTTGTCCTCCACGGCGCCGGTGAACGACGCCGCGCAGGCGACCAGCACCTCGTGGCCGGCCTCGCGCAGCGCTTCCAGATACGGCACGAGCGGGCCGAAATGGCTCGGCGCCGGCTGCGTGCTGACGAGCACCCGCATGCGACAGTCCCCCATCGGTACGGCCGGTCAGGCGAACAGCGCCCTGGCCTTCTCGACGTCGTCGACCACGAACACGACGCGGTTCTGCGTGGCCGTGTACGCCTGCTCCACGTTGATGCCGGCGTCGGCGACCTTGCGCGCCGCCTCGCCCATCTCGCCCGGGCGGTCCTGGCAGTCGATCACCACGACATCGCGCATGGCGCGCACGTCGAAGCCGGCCGCGCTGAGCACCTCCAGGCCCTTGTCGGGGTCGTCCACCAGCAGGTGGATGACCCCCTTGCCCTGGCCGGTGAAGGCGGACACGCCCTCGATGTTGAGTCCCGCGGCGCCGGCGGCCTCGCCGATACGCGCCAGCACCCCGGGCTGGTCGTCCGGGATCAGTGTCAGGTCCTTATGCATAGAGAGACTCGATCTCTGCGGCGTAGCGCTCGGCGATCGGCTTGCGCTTGATCTTCAGCGTGGGCGTGATGGTCCCGCCCTCGACGCTGAAGTCCTCGGCAAGGACCTTGAAGCGCTTCACCTGCTCGATGTTGGACAGCGTCTGGTTCACCTCGGCCACGTGCGCCTCGATCAGCCCCAGGATGTCCGGGTGCTGCGTGAGCTCGGCGAAGTCGGCGTAGGCGATCGACTTCTGCTCGGCGAACTGCTTGGCCGCCGCCTCGTCCAGCGTGAGCAGCGCCGTGATGTACGGGCGCCGGTCGCCGATCACCACCGCCTGGGACACCCACGGCGAGAACTTGAGCTTCTGCTCGAGCACCTGCGGCGCGATGTTCTTGCCGGAGGAGGTGATGATGATGTCCTTCTTGCGGTCGGTGATGGTGAGGAAGCCGTCGTCGTCCATCACGCCGATGTCGCCGGAGTGCAGCCAGCCGTCGTCGTCGATCAGCTCGCGCGTGGCCTCGTCATTCTTGTAGTACCCCAGGCACACGTTGCCGCCGCGCAGCAGGATCTCGCCGTCCTCGGCCAGGCGCACCTCCGCCCCGGGGATCGCGTAGCCCACCGTGCCCAGACGGTAGTTGTCGATGCGGTTGATCGTGGTGGGACCGTGCCCCTCGGTCTGGCCGTAGACCTCGATGGTGCGCACGCCGATCGCGTTGAAGAACTCCAGCAGGTCCAGCGAGATCGGCGCGGCGCCGGACACCAGCGCCTTGACCTGGTCGTAGCCGAGCGCGGCGCGCGCCATCCCGAACAGGTTCTGGTCGGCCTGCTGGTAGGCGGCCTCCATCTCCTCCGGCAGCGACTTGCCCTGCTGCTCAAGGCGCACGCGCTGCTTGCCCAGCTCGATGGCCCCCAGCGCCTTGGTGCGGTTCTCCTCCGGCAGCCCGTCGAGCATCTTCATGATGCCGTCGTACTGCTTCTCCAGGATGCGCGGCACCACGAACTGCACGGTCGGCTTGCACGCCACCATGTCCTGGCCGAGCGTCTCCAGGCTGGTCGCGAACCAGATCTCGAAGCCCTGCTGGATCTGCAGGTACTCCGAGCTGGTGCGCTCCCCGACGTGCGACAGCGGCAGGAACGAAAGCTTGCGGTCGTCGGTGCCGGCCTCCAGCACGGCGTCCAGCGACGCCAGGGTCCACACCGCGTTGTGGTGGGAGATCATCGTGCCCTTGGGCGGGCCGGTGGTCCCGGACGTGTAGATCACGCCGAGCAGCGAGTCCGGCGTCGCCGCGGTGCGGCGCACGTCGTACTCGCCCGGCTGCACCGCCAGGTACTCGCGGCCCCGCTCCAGGAAGTCCTCCCAGGCGATGGCGAAATCGCCGTCGCAGTGCTCGCCGGTGAACACGATGGCGGCCCGCAGGCTCGGCAGGTCCTTTCGGATCTGCAGCACCTTGTCCAGCTGCGCCGCGTTCTCGCAGAAGATCACCTTGGACTCGGAGTGCTCCAGGATGTAGTGCACCTGTGACGGCGAGTTGGTCGGGTAGACGGGGCAGCTCACGATGCCGGCGTTGATCATGCCGAGGTCGGAGGAATGCCACTCCGGGCGGTTGGCCGAGATGATCGAGCCGAAGTCCCCCGGCGCCAGCCCCATGGCGATCAGCGCGCCCGCGCACGCGCGCACGTCCTCGCCGTACTCGCCGAACGTGATCGGCACCCACTCGTCGCCGCGCTTGACGCGGAACGCCACGTTGTCGGACCACCGGTCGATCGCGCGCGCGAACAGCTCCGTGATCGTGGGCGCCGCCAGGGTCAGCTCTTCCGCCATGCCTGTCACTCCTGTCAAGGTCTTCACCGCCGCCGTTCCACCGGGCGGTGATCGTAGTCAGCGCGACGGGCGCTTGTCCCCGATTTCTTGGAGCAGCTCGCGCAGCCTCGCGCCGATCGCGTCCCAGGCGTAGCGGCGCTCCACGAAGGCGCGTCCCGCCGCGCCCATGCGGCGCAGGGCGGCGCGGTCGTCCAGCAACCGGGCGATCGCCCCGGCCACGGCCTCGGGCGACGTGCCATCGACCACCTCACCGGTCTCGCCGGGCACCAGCGCCTCCGGCGCCCCGCCGCTGCGGCCCGCCAGCACCGGCACGCCGCAGGCCTGCGCCTCCAGGTAGACGATGCCCAGGCCCTCCACGTCCAGGCCGCCCCAGCGGCTGCGGCACGGCATCGCGAACAGGTCCGCCGCCGCGTGACACAGCGGCAGCTTGTGCCAGTCCACCCCGCCGGCCAGGCGCACCCGGTGCTCCAGGCCGAGCTGGCCCACGCGCAGCGTGAGCCTGCCCAGCAGCGGCCCGTCCCCGACCAGCAGCAGCCGTGCGTCCGGGTGGCGCCGCAGCACCCGCGGCCACGCCTCGACCAGCACGTCCTGGCCCTTGCGCGGCACCAGGCGTCCCACGCACACCACCAGCGGCGCCTCGTCCGGCACCTGGAAGGCCCGGCGCGCCGCCGCCCGATCCACCTCAGGATGGAAGCGGCGCACATCGACGCCCGGCGGCAGGTCGTGCACGGCGGTGTACGGCCCGATCCAGCGCTGCAGCTCGCGCCGTGTGAAGCCGCTGATCACTCCCAGAGCGTCGACCCGCCGCGCCACCCGGCGGATCAGCGGGCCGAACCCGACGCGGGCCAGGCCGGCCTCGTGCCCGTGGGTGAAGCCGAGCGACGGCACCCCCAGACGGCCGGCGAGTTCACCCAGCGGCCACGCCGCCCCGAACACCACGACATCCGGCTGATGGTCGCGGATGGCCCGGCGCGCCTCCGCCAGCACGCCCGGAGTGGGCAGCAGCGGCCGGCGCAGCCGCGTCACGGGGTAGGGCAGCGTCGCGTCGTGCGCGGCGTCGCCTTCCCACCCGGAGGCGATCACCCGCACCGAGTCCGGCGGCAGGCGCTCCAGCAGGTGGTGCACGAACTGCTCGATGCCGCCGGCGCGCGGCGGGAAGTCGTTGGTGATCCAGAGCGTGCGCGTCATGGCCTCGGCGCGACGGTCGTGGAGGGGCTGACCGGGACGGCGTGCCCGTTGCGGCGCGCCCACTCGGCCGCCAGCGCGAGCCGGTCGGCCGCGGGAGGATGGGTGAACCACAGCCAGTGCTCCCAGCCGGGCGGGTCCGGGTCGGACAGGTGCGAGGTGGCCAGGGCGCGCTGCATGCCCGCGAACGCGGCGGGATCCCGCGTCAGTTCCAGGGCGGCCCAGTCCGCGGCCGCCTCGGCCCGGCGCGACACCGCGCTCTGCAGCGGCAGCGACAGCGTGGTCAGCAGCAGCAACAGCGCCACGGCGAGCGGCACGGCGCGCGGATCGGTGGCGCCGGTCACGGCGCCGCCCGCCGTCGCCCGGCGCAGCGCGAAGGCGAGCGCGTACGCGCTCACGACGCCGCCGGCCGCGCCCAGCAGCACGCCGCGGGCGATGTCGCCGTGCACGTCATGGGCCAGCTCGTGGGCCACCACCACGGCGATCTCCTCCGGGGCGGCCCGGGCCAGCAGCGTGTCGAACAGCACCACGCGCCGGGTTCCGCCAAGCCCGGACACGTAGGCGTTGGCCTTGGTGCTGCGACGGCTGGCGTCACCCACGAGGATGCGGTCGACCGGCACCTGCGCGCGCGCGACCACGAGCTCGACCTCCTGGCGCACCTGGCCCGGCGGCAGCGGCGTCGCGGTCAGCCACAGCGGCTCCAGCACCAGCGGCGCGACCAGCGTCAGCCCGGCGGTCGCCACGCCGGCGGAGAGGCCGAGCAGCGGCGGCCAGGCGCGCGGCAGCCGCCGCACCACGGCGAGCACCACCGGGGTGGCCACCGCCACGCCGAGCCAGACGGGTGCGCGCACGACGAGCCAGTCCCGGAGCCAGCCGCCGAGCCCCTGCGTGCGGAACCCGTACTGGCCCTCCTGCACGAAGCCGGCCCAGAACACCAGCGGCAGCGCCACGAGGTCGATGGCCACGAGCAGCGTCACGGCCACGACCGCCGCGGCGCGCAGCGGCCGGTGCGCCCCCCAGCGCGCCGCCAGGCGCGCGGTCAGGCGCCGGCCGGGGGCGCTCAGGCCCCACCAGGCCGGGACCGCCACACCCACGAGCAGCACCGCCAGGCGGACCAGGGAGCGCGGGGCGCGGTAGGCGCGGACGCGGGCGAGGTAGTCGGCGCCGAACAGCGCCTCGGCGTCGAGCCGCGGCGGCGACGCCGGAGCCAGCGGCCGGTCGACCTGGGCCACCACGGCCGCCACCAGCACCACGATGGCCGCCGCGTGCAGCCCGAACAGGAGCGGGCGGCCGGCCCGGACGGTCACCGCTTGCGCGGCGAAGCGGCCTTCTTCGCGGGCGGGGCCTTCTTGGCCGGCGCGGCCTTCTTCGCGGGCGCGGCCTTCTTCGCGGGCTTGGCGCGCTTCGCGCCGACGGTCTTCTTGCCCGCGGCCTTCTGTGCCCTCGAGGCCTTCTTGTCCTGCATGCTCTTGCGCGTCGGCGCGGCGACGGACGCGCCGCGGTTGCGCCCGGCCTTGCGCGGCCGCGTCCAGGCGACGTCCACGGCCAAGGCGTTGCGCGGGTCGAGCTCACCCGTGTCCGGGTTGAAGTGCCAGATCGCGCGCTGCTTGCGTCCCCGGCTGCGGTACTGCAGCGTCACCGCCCAGTGGCTGTCGCCCTCGCGCTTGGAGGCCTGCCACTCGACCGTCTCGTCGTCGGCGCGCAGGCCCTTCTCCGCGAGGTTCTTGCGCACGGCCTCGCCGAGCAGGTCGCGGCTCTCGCCCAGGCGCGACTTCGTCACGCGCGCCTGCTCGACCGCCTCCAGGACCAGCCGGCGCTCGGCCTCGATGGGCGGCAGCCAGCGGCGCACCCAGGCCTCGTCGGTCTCCGCC
>DATMKC010000002.1:0-4402 GCA_035553555.1 Egibacteraceae bacterium
GGTACACGCAGCGCGGGTCCTGCAGCGTCGGGTCGGTGCGCGGCGCGTGCGTCCCGCCGAGCCGTGCGCCCTGGCCGCCGGTGGACTGCGCGGAGGTGGCCTCCTGCTCGCGGCGCCCGGCGGCGCTGGCCACGGGCATGCCCTCGTACTGCCACGAGGAGACGTCCTCGTACGCGCCGGTCTCGGAGTTCCAGCCGCTGAACAGCCCGTCGAGGTCCTCGGTGTCCCGGAAGTCCTCCGACACGATCGTCGCGGCGTTGGTGTAGTGCACGACGTAGTCCCGGAAGTCGGCCTCGTTGGTCAGGATGTGGTTGACGATGCCGCCCAGGAACGCGATGTCGCTGCCGGCGCGCAGCGGCACGTGCACGTCGGCCGTGGCGCTGGTGCGCGTGAAGCGCGGGTCGACGTGCACGATCGTGGCGCCGCGGCGCTTGGCCTCCATCACCCACTGGTAGCCGACGGGGTGGCACTCGGCCATGTTGCTGCCCTGGATGACGATCAGGTCGGCGTTGGCGAGATCCTGCTGGAACGTGGTCGCGCCGCCGCGGCCGAACGAGGTCCCCAGACTGGGGACCGTGGAGCTGTGTCAGATGCGCGCCTGGTTCTCGATCTGGATGGCGCCCAGGGCCGTCCAGAGCTTCTTGATGAGGTAGTTCTCCTCGTTGTCCAGCGTCGCCCCGCCCAGCGCCGCGAAGCCCATCGTGCGCCGCAGCGGCACGCCGTGCTCGTCGGCGTCCTGCCAGTGGCGGCGCCGGGACTCGATGACGCGGTCGGCGATCATGTCCATCGCCGCCTCCAGGTCCAGCTCCTCCCACTCGGTGCCGTGGGGGCGGCGGTAGCGCACCGTGCGCAGGCGCAGGTCGCTGGTGACCAGGCTCTTGCTGGCGGCGCCCTTGGGGCAGAGCTTGCCGCGCGAGATAGGGCTGTCGTCGTCGCCCTCGATCCGCACGACCTGCTCGTCCTTGACGAACACGCGCTGGCCGCAGCCGACGGCGCAGTACGGGCACACGGACTGCACCACGCGGTCGGCGTCGGTGAGCCAGGACGACAGCGACGCCGAGCGCGGCGACTGCACGCTGTGGCCGCGGCCCATGAGGTCGCCCGTGGCGAGCTGGCGCAGGACGGGCCACCGCCCGAACGCCTCACCCACCCTGCCGAAGACCACGCCTGCCCCTTCTCTGCCCTGCCGCCCCTGCGTACCCGGTGCGAGCCTGCCAAACACCGTGCGATCACTCCAGGGGCCGCACCACACGGTCGAGCAGACGCCGCAGCGGCTCCAGGTCGCCGACGAGGCTGCTCGCGCTGGCCGCCACATTCTCCTCGGCCGTCACCCCGGTCCAGTCCAGGTGCCACCCCGCCTCTGCCGCGAGGTGCCGGAAGAAAGCACGCTGAGCGCGCCCGTTGCCGTCACGAAAAGGATGCAAGGCATTCACGTCGCTGAGGAAGTGCGTCAACCGGTCCACGAATTGCTCTCGTGGAAGCCCGACGAGGTAGCGCTCCTCTGCGAGGTGCCGGAAGATCATTGCCGACTGTTCCTCGATGAACTGCGGGTGAGCGAACGGGGCGCCCTTATCGATGCCCACCGTCCGGACTTCCCCCGCCCAGCCGTAGATGTCGCCGAAAAGCCTCCGGTGGATGCGGCACAGGTGGGCCAAGTCAAAGGCCCCCGGTTCGGGCGAGTCGATGAGAGAGACGTCAGCCGCAAAGGTGATGTCGGCCTCCGCCGTCGCAAGCTCGGCGGCCGTCGTGAGGCCGAGGAGGTTCCGCAGGACGCCCGTCGCCGGATCGACGTACGGGTCCTGGGTCATCGCCGGTGAGCGGCGACCGTCCGCGCCAGGGCCTCCTGCGCGCTCAGGCGGCCCTCGACGACAGCCTCAGCCAGAGCGCGCGCTTGGGGGGTTGGTTCCCCGCCCTCCAGACGGACACTGGCGAGCGCGTCGAGCACTGCGCTCGATCGGCGCCCTCCCTGACGACGATGAAAGTCGCGGAGCTCGGCGAGGTCGATCGGCGCCTCGCTGCTTGCCTCTTCGGGGAGGTGCCCACGCGCCGCACGCCAGGGCCTTTCTCGATGCGTGATGCGGGACAGCTCGTCACCGCTCAACGCGCCGTAGCGGGACCGCACCAGTTCGACAATGAGGCCCACGCTTTCGGGGAGACGCCTCGCGTCGCCCCATGCCATGCCGCCGACTCTGCGCAATCCTCGGTGCAACGCGTAGAGCGTGCGAACCACCGGGCCCTGCGACCACGCCTGAATGTCATCGTCGAACGCCGGCTCGCCGAAGCGCGCCAAGTGCCAAGCCTGGACGTAATACACGAGCTTCTGGAGCTTCATCGCGGTCAGGTCCGCGTCCTCGGCGGCGAACGCGGTCGCGATGTCCTTCACGTCAGCACGCTGCACCGCTCACCTCCACGCCGTTCACGCCGTCGTTCACTGGCGTGAACACAATCCTACCGGGAGGGTGCGACGCGCGATGGGCAGGCGCCGCTCAGGCCGCGACCTCGGCCGCGGTGGCGCGCGCGGCCCAGGTCAGCCGGATGCAGGAGCCCTGGTACTGCGTGACCAGGCCGTCGGTGGCGGACCGCAGCAGGCCGAGCACCGGCGTGTTGTCGGCCTGCACGTAGGCGCTCAATGTGCGGTAGTGCGGGGCCGCCGCCTCCGCCAGCGCCGCCAGCAGGCGTGGGCCCAGGCCCAGCCGCTGCCAGCGGTCGCCGACGACCAGTGCGACCTCGGCGGTGCTGTCGTTCTCGCGCGCGTACTGGGCCAGGCCGACGATCTGGAGGCCGCGCGACCGGCCGCGCTCGAGCACCAGGGTCTGGCGCGCCGGCGGCGTGGCCGTCAGGAGCCGGCCGACCACCCGGTCGCTGACGCCGGCCACGCCGGCGTGGAAGCGCCGGTAGCGCGCCTCCGGCGACAGGCCGCGCAGGAACGCGCCGACCGTCTCGACGTCGTGCTCGCCGGCAGGCCGCAGGCGCAGCGCCTCGCCGAGCCCGCGCGGGCGGACGATGCTCGCCCTGGTCAGCACCGTCGGGGTGGCGACGGCGTCCATGGCGTCCTCCTTCCTTCACCCGGGTCTCGGGCGAACATCCCGCAGGCAAGCAGGGCGACGTTGACGAGCGGTTACGCGCACGGGACGGCCGCGTAACGAATGGCGCGCGCGACGGTTCAGCGCGGCGCGGCCCGGGCATCTGCGACGGCAGAAGCACCCCGGCCGAAGGAGTAACGCAGCGATGCCTGAGGGACGTATGACCTGGTGGGACGCCAGCGCCGGCAGCGGCCGCATCGAGAACTCGGGTGGCAGCTACCTCGCCGGCGCCGACGACGTGGAGCCCGACGCGCAGGTCAAGAACGCCATGGTGTCCTTCGACGCCGAGCGCGGGCGCGGCATGGAGCACGACCGTGCGGTGAACGTGCGGCTGCGCCGCGGGCTGCGCAACGACACCGATCAGGGCCGTTTCGGCGAGCAGCGCTCGTAAGGCTCGCCGGCCTCAGCCGATGTCGACGACGACGGTGTTGGAGAGCTTCGCGCCGACCGACTGATTGCGCTCGTCCCACAGCGGCATAAAGAACAGTATCCAGCCGAGCAGCGGCACGTTGAGGATGAGTTGACCCACCATGCCTCGCAGGAACACGTACTTGGCCCAGCTCACCGGCCGCCGCGTCTGCACGTCGACCACCTGCATCCGCAGCAGGCGCTTGCCAGGCGTCGCACCGTCCGCCGCGGTGATCGCCGCCCACACCAGCCAGCCGATGCCGAGGGTGAGCACCGACAACAGGGTGTCCAGCAGTGAGGCTACGACGAGGCGTGCGACACGACTGATCCTGAGAGGCTCCGCACCCTCGGCGGTAACCGGTCCTGGCAAAGTGGCCTCAGCCATGTGTTTCTTCCCCCGTCATGCCGCCGCGCCCGCGTGCGGTCGAACCAAGGACAACACAACACCTGCGGCAGGGCAACGATCTCCGAACCGGGTGGCCGGGAGATCGGCGCCCGGAGGCGGGGAAGATCGCCGCCCCGCACCGCGTTGACCGGGCGACGTCAATTGATTGAGGAGTCAACCGTGCTGGTCGAGATCTGGTCGGACGTCGCCTGCCCGTGGTGCTACGTGGGCAAGCGCCGCTTCGAGCGCGCGCTGGAGTTGTTCGAGCACCGCGACGCGGTGCAGGTGCGCTGGCGCAGCTTCGAGCTGGACCCGGGCGCCCCGCCCGAGCGCGCGCAGTCCGGGCCGGAGCACCTGGCCGCCAAGTACGGCATGAGCGTGGCCCAGGCGCGCGCGGCCAACCAGCGGCTGCGCGACATGGGCGCGCAGGAGGGCCTGGACCTGCGCCTGGACACCCTGCGGCTGGGCTCCACCTTCGACGCCCACCGCCTGCTGCACCTGGCCGTGCTCGGCGGCCAGGTGCAGC
>DATMKC010000003.1:0-5838 GCA_035553555.1 Egibacteraceae bacterium
GCAGAACTCCGGCGGTGGCGACGACAGCAACCGCAACCGCCGCAGCCGGCGCGAGCGGCGCCGCAACAAGGGCGGTGGGGGCGGTGGCGGCGGTGGCGGCGGCCAGCAGCAGCACCAGCGCCAGAACCGCCCGCAGGACGACGACCCCAACGCCGAGCCCGGCGAGGTGCGCGTCGGCGTGCTCGACATCCTGCCGGAGGGCTACGGCTTCCTGCGCACGACCGGCTACCTGCCGGGCGACAAGGACGTCTACGTCAGCCAGAGCGCGGTGCGCCGCCACGGCCTGCGCCGCGGCGACGTGATCGAAGGCCCCATCCGCCAGCAGAAGGCCAACGAGAAGGTGCCGGCCCTGCACTCGGTGCAGAAGGTCAACGGCATCGACCTGGACGAGTCCGGCCAGGTGCCGCACCGTCCCGAGTTCAAGGACATGACGCCGCTGTTCCCCAACGAGCGGCTGCCGCTGGAGACGCCCGACGGGCCCATCTCCATGCGCATCATCGACCTCATGGCGCCCATCGGGAAGGGCCAGCGCGGCCTGATCGTGTCGCCGCCGAAGGCCGGCAAGACCACGATCCTCAAGGAGCTCGGCCAGGCCATCGCCTTCAACAACCCCGAGTGCCACCTCATGGTGGTGCTGGTGGACGAGCGGCCCGAGGAAGTGACCGACATGCAGCGGTCGATCCCGGGCGAGGTGGTCGCCTCCACGTTCGACCGCCCAGCCGACGACCACACGCAGATCGCCGAGCTGGCGATGGAGCGGGCCAAGCGCCTGGTGGAGCTCGGCCACGACGTGGTGATCCTGCTCGACTCGATCACCCGCCTGGCCCGCGCCTACAACCTGTCGGCGCCCGCCTCCGGGCGCATCATGTCCGGCGGTGTGGACTCGACGGCGCTGTACCCGCCGAAGAAGTTCTTCGGCGCGGCGCGCAACATCGAGCACGGCGGCTCGCTCACCATCATCGCCAGCGCCCTGATCGAGACCGGCTCCAAGATGGACGAGGTCATCTTCGAGGAGTTCAAGGGCACGGGGAACATGGAGCTGCGCCTGGACCGCCGGCTGGAGCAGAAGCGCATCTTCCCGGCCATCGACATCGAGGCCAGCGGCACCCGCAAGGAAGAGCTCCTGCTGGACAAGGAGGAGCTGCTGATCATCTGGAAGCTGCGGCGCGTGCTGCACGCGCTGGAGGGCCCGGGCGCGATCGAGCTGCTGATCGACAAGATGAAGCAGACCCGGTCGAACAACCAGTTCCTCCTGCAGATCCAGAAGACGAACCTGCAGGGCTAGGCGGACCCGCGTACCATCAGCCAGACCTTGCCCGCCCTTGGAAACGGCGGGCGCGATGAGAGAGAGCAGGCAATGAAGACCGATGTGCACCCGGAGTACGTGCTCACCAGCGTGACGTGCTCCTGCGGCAACAGCTTCACCACGCGCGGCACCAAGGAGCAGATCACGGTCGAGCTCTGCAACGAGTGCCACCCCTTCTACACCGGCAAGCAGAAGCTGGTGGACACCGGTGGCCGCGTGGAGCGCTACAAGCAGCGCTACGCCAAGAGCGCCGCGGCCCAGGCCGAGCAGAAGAACGCCTGAGCGCCCGCATGAGCGACACGCACGACGAGGCGCCGGCGCACGCGCCCCACTACTACGGTGGCCAGGCGGTCATCGAAGGGGTGATGATGCGCGGCGCCAAGACGTGGGCTGTCGCGGTGCGCCGTCCCGACGGCGGCATCTACCTGGAGCGCCACAAGGTCAGCGACTTCCCCCAGCGCCACCCGCTGTTCACCAAGCCCATGTTCCGCGGGATGTTCGGGCTGGTGGACGCGCTGACCATCGGCACGCGCGCGCTCACCATCTCGGCCAACCAGTCGGTCGAGGAGGAAGAGCAGCTGTCCAGCAAGGCGATGGGCGGCAGCCTCGTCTTCGCGCTGCTGCTGTTCGTCGGCATCTTCATCGTGCTGCCCAACGCCGGCCTGGCGTTCCTGTCGCGCTCCATCGGCGACGGCTGGCTGTACCACGTCGTCGAGGGCGTGGTGCGCATGGGCATCTTCCTGCTGTACCTGACGGCGATCTCGCTGCTGGCCGACATCCGCCGCGTGTTCCAGTACCACGGCGCCGAGCACATGACGATCGCGGCCTGGGAGCACGACGAGCCGCTGGAGCCCAGCGCCGTCCGCAAGTACTCCACGCTGCACGTGCGCTGCGGCACCAACTTCCTGCTGATGGTCATGCTGCTGGCCATCGTCGTGTACTCCCTGGGCGGCTGGCTGGTGCCCGCGCCCGACGGCGGCGTGGCGCTCAAGGCGGCCTATCACATCGCCCTGCGCGTGATCCTGCTGCCGGTGGTCGCCGGGCTGGCCTACGAGGGCCTGCGCCTGGGCGCCGGCAAGGACAACTGGTTCGTGCGCGGGCTCATGAAGCCGGGCCTGTGGCTGCAGATGATCACCACCAAGCCCCCGACCGACGACCAGATCGAGGTGGCGATCCGCTCCTTCGAGGCGGTCGTGCCGGTGGAGCACCTGCAGGGCCGCGTGCCGCCGGAGCTGCCGTCGCCGCTGGTGTGGGGCGAGGACGAGACCGGGCCGGTGGCCGACAGTCCGGCCGACGTCGTCGGCGCGCCCGTGGCCGACGGCCACGGCGCGGAACTGCCGGAGGAGCCGGACTCGGGCAGCTAGCGACCGGGGCCCGCACGCCCCCGTCCCGCCGTCCGAGAGGTTCCACCGATGTCCGACAGCGTCACTCGCAAGCTCAACGAGATCGAGCGCACCCACGCGGAGCTGACCGAGCAGCTCTCCGACCCCGCCGTGCTCGCCGACGGCCAGCGCTACACGCAGCTGGCCAAGCGCCATGCCGAGCTGTCCGAAGTCGTGGAGGTCGGCCGCGCCCACCGCAAGGCGCTCGAGGACGCCGCGGCGGCGCGCGAGCTGGCCCGTGACTCCAACGGCGAGGACCGCGAGCTGTTCGGCGCCGAGGCGGAGCAGTCCGAGGCGCTCGCCGTGGATCTGGCCGCCCAGCTGGAGCTGCTGCTGCTGCCCAAGGACCCGCTGGACTCCAAGAACGTCATCGTCGAGATCCGGGCCGGGGCCGGCGGCGACGAGGCCGGCCTGTTCGCCGGCGAGCTGTACCGGATGTACGCGCGGTACGCGGAGCGCCACGGCTGGAAGGTCGAGGAGCTGGAGGCCTCCGAGCAGGGCATCGGCGGGGTGAAGGAGGCCGTCTTCCAGGTCATCGGCTACGGCGCCTACTCCTGGCTCAAGCACGAGTCCGGCGTCCACCGCGTGCAGCGGGTCCCCGCCACGGAGTCCGGCGGCCGCATCCACACCTCCACGGCCTCGGTGGCCGTGATGCCGGAGGCGGAGGAGGTCGACGTGCACATCGACCCCAACGATCTGAAGATCGACGTGTACCGCTCGTCCGGCCCCGGCGGCCAGTCCGTGAACACCACGGACTCCGCCGTGCGCATCACGCACGTGCCCACCGGCCTGGTCGTGGCCATGCAGGACGAGAAGTCGCAGATCCAGAACCGCGAGAAGGCGCTGCGCGTGCTGCGGGCGCGCCTGCTGGCCCTGGAGCAGGAGCGCGCCGCCAAGGAGCGTGCCGACCTGCGCGCGGCGCAGATCGGCACGGGGGACCGTTCCGAGAAGATCCGCACGTACAACTTCCCGCAGAACCGCGTCACCGACCACCGCATCGGCTTCACGGCGCACAACCTGCCGGACGTCATGCAGGGCGAGATCGACGCGATCCTGGAGGCGCTGGTCGCCGAGGAGCAGCGCCGCCGGCTGGAGGCGCTGGCCGGAGACGATGCCTGACCCGGGGTGTGTCGACTGTGTCAATCGTGGAATGACTTTTTCGACACACCCCGGGGTGCACGGTGCCTGAGACGCTCGGGACGGCACTGGCCGCGCTCACGTCCCGTCTCGCCGACGCCGGCGTGCCCTCGCCCGCGGTCGACGCCGAGCTTCTCCTCGCCCACGTGCTGGGCACGTCGCGCACCGCGTTGAAGCTCGACCTCAACCGTGTGCTGGACCAGGCCAGCCGCTGGCGGATCGAGGCGCTGGGCGCGCGCCGGGCGCGCCGCGAGCCGCTCCAGCACCTGGTGGGCAGCGTCGGCTTCCGCCACCTCGACATCCTGGTCCGCCCCGGCGTCTTCATCCCCAGGCCGGAGACGGAGTCACTGGCTGAGCTGGCGATCGCCGTGACCCCGCCTGGTGGCGTGGTGGTCGAGCCGTGCACCGGCACCGGCGCGGTCGCCTGCGCGGTGGCGGCGGAGACGCGGGCCGCGACGGTGGTGGCCACCGACGTGTCGGCGGACGCCGTTGCGCTGGCCCGCGAGAACGCGCTGCGCTGCGGCGCGACCGCGCTGCAGGTGGCGCGGGGCGACCTGCTGGACCCGGTGCCGGAGACGCTGCGCGGCGCGGTGGACGTGCTGGTCAGCAACCCGCCGTACGTGGCCGCCGGGGAGCTGGCCTACCTGGAGCCGGAGGTCCGCGAGCACGACCCGCGGGAGGCGCTCGTGAGCGGCCCCACCGGCCACGAGGTCAGCGACCGCCTGATCGCCCTGGCGGGGCAGTGGCTGGCCCCCGGGGGCTGGCTGCTGCTGGAGGTCGCCGACACGCGGGCCGGGGAGTGCGCCGCACGCGCCGCGGCCGCGGGACTGGCCGACGTTGAGGCCCTGCCGGACCTCGCGGGCCGCCCCCGCTTCGTCCGCGCCCGCCGCCCCTAAGGTTCTCCACAGCCGGAGGGCGCTTTCTCACCGGGGGTGCCGACGCTGCGCCTAGGGTGCGAAAATGCCCGAGACCGCGCGAAGGACCCGCTCATGCCCCAGCCAGCCAAGCTCACGTACGACGACCTCCAGCGCTTCCCCGACGACGGCCTGCGCCGCGAGCTCATCGACGGGGAGCTGTTCGTGACGCCCGCGCCCGCGACGCGCCATCAACTGACCGTGACCTGCTTCGTGGGACTGCTCTACAACTATTCGCAGGAACGCGGCGGCGTTGTGCTGAGTGCTCCCTACGACGTGAAGTTCAGCATCCACGACGTCACCGAGCCGGACGTGCTGTTCGTCCGCGAGCCACGCCGGCTGGGGGAGAAGTATCTGGACACGTCCCCCGATCTGGCTGTGGAGGTCAGTTCTCCCAGCACCAAGGGTGTCGACCGGATCCGCAAGCGGGCGCTGTACGAGCGTTTCGGCGTTCCCGAGTACTGGATCGTCGACCTCGACCACGACGTCATCGAAGCGTACGTGCTGCGGAACGGTCGCTACGGCGAGCCGACCCTGTTCCGGCGGGGCGACACCGTCACCGCGACCGCGCTGCCCGGCTTCTCGGCGGCCTTCGACCGGCTGGTCCCGCCCGCGTAGCATCGCGGCGTGAGCGACCTTCCCGAGATCATCCCCCAGATCATCCCCTTGGCGGACGCCGAGCGGGCCAAGGACGCCGCCGTGGCCGCCCTGCGGGAGGGCAGGCTCGTGGTCGTGCCGACGGACACGGCCTACGCCGTCCTGGCCGACGCGTTCCAGCCGCTGGCCACCCGCAAGGTGTTCGACGCCAAGCGGCGCACCAGGCACGTCCCTCTGCCGGTGGTGATCCGCAGCCCCCGGCAGGCCGTCGGCCTCGTCGAGGGCATCCCCGAGCCGGCCGAGCGGCTCATGGCGTCCTACTGGCCCGGCCCCGTCACGCTGGTGCTGCCCGCCGCCGAGGGCCTCACGTGGGACCTCGGGGAGAGCCGCGGCACCGTGATGCTGCGCATGCCGGCCGACGAGCTGGTCACCAGCCTGGTGCAGGAGATCGGGCCGCTGGTGTGCACGGGGGCCAACCGGGCCGGCATGCGCAGCATCACGG
>DATMKC010000004.1:0-9735 GCA_035553555.1 Egibacteraceae bacterium
CGCGCCCGCCACCGCGCCGACGTTGATCCCGACGTTGAACGCCTGCGCGCCCGTCGTCGCCTTCAGCGCCCGCACCCCGCGGCGGCACAGCGCCGTCATCTCCGCCGCCTCGTCGTCGGTCAGCTCGTCGTAGCCGGCGACGTGGCGGTACGGCACCGCCATGAAGTGGCCGGGGTTGTACGGGAAGGCGTTCAGGATCGCGTAGGCGTGCTCGCCGCGGTACAGGATCAGCGCCTCGGCGTCGCCGAACTCCGGCCCGGGCAGCACGCAGAACGGGCAGCCCTGCACCTCCCGGCGCTCACCGCGGATGTAGGACATGCGCCACGGCGTCCACAGGCGCTGGAGCTCGTCCAGGCGCCCGGCGTCGAACGGCTCGTTCACGCCCCGGCGCCCGTGCTCTCGCCCGCGTCCGCACCCCGCGTCCGCACCTCGGCTGCCAGCTCCTCGGCGAACTCCTTCAGCGGCACGTCCTTGCGCTGGTCGCCCTGGCGCGGGCGCACCGCGACGGTGCGCTGCTCGGCCTCGCTGTCGCCGACGATCAGCTGGTACGGCGCCTTCAGCAGCTGGTGCTTGCGGATCTTGGCGCCCATGGTGTCGTCGCTCTCGTCCACCTCGGCCCGCAGCCCGCGCTCGGCGAGCGCCGCCGCGACCTCGCGCCCGTAGCCGACGTGGCGGTCCGACACCGGCACCACCACGGCCTGCACCGGCGCGAGCCACGTCGGGAACGCGCCCGCCGTGGACTCCAGCAGCACCGCAAAGAACCGCTCCACGGAGCCGAACAGCGCGCGGTGCACCATGAACGGGCGGTGCTCGGCGCCGTCGGAGCCGGTGTAGACCATGCCGAAGCGCTCCGGCAGGTTGAAGTCCACCTGGATCGTGGAGAGCTGCCACTCCCGCCCGATCGCGTCGCGCGCGTGCACGTCGATCTTCGGGCCGTAGAACGCGCCCTCGCCCGCGTCGATCTCGTAGTCGAGCCCGGAGGACTCCACCGCGCGCTTCAGCGCGTCCTCGGCGTAGGCCCACTGCTCGGCGGTGCCGATGGACTTCTCCGGGCGGGTGGACACCGCGACACGCGACGGCTCGCCGAGGCCGAACGTGCGCAGCACGTCGCGCGCGAAGTCCAGGCACCCCGCCACCTCGTCGGCGACCTGCTCGGCGGTGCAGAAGATGTGGCTGTCGTCCTGCGTGAAGCCGCGCGCGCGCAGCATCCCGTTGACCACGCCGGAGCGCTCGAAGCGGTACACGGTGCCCAGCTCGGAGATGCGCAGCGGCAGCTCGCGGTAGCTCCGGGTGCGCGCCCCGAACGCCATGATGTGGAACGGGCAGTTCATGGGCTTGAGCCGGTAGGTCGCGGCCTCCACCTCCATGCCGGGGAACATCAGCTCGCCGTAGTTCTCCAGGTGCCCGGAGATGCGCCACAGCTCCTCGCGCGCGACGTGCGGCGTGTACACGGGCTGGTAGCCGCGCCGCATGGTCTCCGCGCGGATCCAGTCCTCCATCTCCTTGCGCACGATCGCGCCGCGCGGCAGGAAGATGGAAAGGCCCGGGCCGAGCTCGTCGGGGAAGTGCACCAGCTCCAGGTCGCGGCCGAGCTTGCGGTGGTCGCGCTGGCGGGCCTCCTCCAGGCGGACCAGGTGGGCCTCCAGCTCCTTGCGGGACTCCCACGCGGTGCCGTAGATGCGCTGCAGCATCGGGCGGCGCTCGTCGCCGCGCCAGTACGCGCCGGCGACGCGCATCAGCTTGAACGCGGGCACCCACTTGGTGGTGGGCAGGTGCGGGCCGCGGCACAGGTCCGGCCACACGGAGCCGTCCGGGCGCACGTTCTCGTAGACGGAGATGACGTTGCCCGCGTCCGGATCGACATCGGCGGTCTCGTCCTCGGTCAGGCCCTCGGCGCCCGTGGCCCGATCGATGATCTCCAGCTTGTAGGGCTGGTCGGCGAACAGCTCGCGCGCCTCGTCGGCGGACAGCTCACGACGGCGGAACGCCTGGTTCTCCCGGATGATCTCGTGCATCCGGTCCTCGATGCGCTCCAGGTCCTCCGGCTTGAACGGCTCGGCCACGTCGAAGTCGTAGTAGAAGCCGTCCGTGATCGGCGGCCCGATGGCGAACTTGGTGCCGGGGAACAGGTCCGTGACGGCCTGCGCCATGATGTGCGCGACGGAGTGGCGCAGGATGTGGCGGCCCTCCTCGGAGGCCGCCGGGATGGCCTCGACAGTGGCGCCGTCCGGCACGGTGACGGCGAGGTCGCGCACGTCGCCGTCCACGCGCGCGGCGATCACCTGGCCCTTGACCAGGCCCAGGGCGCCGAGCGCCTCCTGAGCCGTGGCGCCCTCGGACAGGCTCGCGCTGTCGCCGCTGGGGGCCTTGACGGTGATCATCGGGGTGCTCCTGGTCGCGATCCTGCGAGGAAGTCGGAAGATCCGGCCCACAGACGGGCCTCACCCTCCAACTTGGAAGATCTGGCCCACATACGGGCCTGATCTTCCAACTCGGGAGGATAGCGGCGGCTCGGAGCTAGGCGATCTCCAGGAAGAACGGGCGGCCGACCCCGTCGGCGATCTGCATGCTCTGGCGCTGCGACGTGCGCGTGTACGCGCGCGGGGTGGCCCAGCCGTGCGCCTCCTGCACGGAGACCCTGCCGTCGCGGTTCGCGTCGCCGAAGTGGTCGCGCATGCCCTCGGCGAACATGAACCAGCCGGTCACCGAGTGGCCGACCTCCGGGTCCTCGTAGGACTTCTGGCGCTCCAGCGAGGAGTAGGTGACCAGGCGGCCCGGCTGCTCCAGGCCGGCGTCGTTCATGCCGCCGGCGTGGCAGCCCTGGAACGACAGCCACATGCGCTGCGCCCGCACCGCGTTGATCATGCGCACGAAGTCCGAGTCCCAGATGTAGCGGTTGTCCGTCGGCCACAGCCCCGAGTCCCGGTACTCGCCGTCGCCGGCCGGGTCGCCCTTCTGGTAGCGCATGTGGCCGGAGAAGCTGAACACCACGCTGGAGCGCTCGTCGGTGGAGCGCGCCAGCCACTCCAGTCCGCGCACGATGTTGTCGTGCGTGGCCTGCCCGTCCAGCAGCAGCAGGATGTGGTCCTCGCGCCAGCCGCGCTGCAGCAGCAGCGTGCGCAGCAGCGTGGCGTCGGCCACGGAGCCGATGGTGTCCTTGGTGCGGCCCTGGTAGGCGTTCACGCCCACGATCACCGCCCAGTGGAAGGTGGAGGGGTCGCCCTCCACCTGGCGGGCGGCGGCCTGCACGGGGAACTGCTCGCGGAAGATGCGCTCGCTGTCGCTGTCCGCGCCGGCGGCGTGCATGCGCGGCTCGGGGGCCGGGGGGGCCGCCTGCGGCGCGGGTTGCGGCTGCGGCGCCGCCTGGGGCGCGGGAGCGGGTGCCTGCGGCGCGGGCTCGGACGATGGCGCGGGCGGCTGCGTCGCGGCGGCGGGCGCCGGGGACCGCGTGGCCTGCGAGGTGACGGTCACCACGACGTCGGGCAGGGGCGGCTCGGTGGCTTCCGGCGCGGCGTACGGCAGGGGCTCGGCACCGGGCGTCCACACCACGGTGTGGGCCGCGGACGCGGCGACGCCGGCCTCCCGGCGCTTGACCACCGCGCTCGTGAAGCCGGCCATGAGCGTGAGCACGAGCAGCACGCTGACCGCGACCGCCAGTCGCTGGTCCCGCGGCAGCCTGCCGTCGTGCGAATGCGCGCTCAGCGCCACCACTCCTGTCCGCTCCCGTGCGACCCGACCGCACGACCGGGTGTACGCAACCGATCCGGTAGTCCTAACGGACTAGTCCCCCGCCGGCCACGATAACGCGCATTGGTCCGGCGCGGGCAACGGGGCGATAATCGCCGCCTGTCACTGGCCGTCCACCTCGCACCCAGGAGTTCCCCATGGCTGAGCCCGTCATCGTCGCCACCGCCCGCAGCCCCATCGGCCGAGCCGGAAAGGGGTCCCTGCGCGAGATGCGGCCGGACGACCTCGCGGCGGTCATCGTCCAGGCCGCCATGGACAAGGTGCCCCAGCTCTCCCCGGACCAGGTCGAGGACCTCATGCTGGGCTGCGGCCTGCCCGGCGGCGAGCAGGGCTACAACATGGGGCGGGTCGTCACCACGCTGCTGGGCTGGGAGACCGTGCCCGGCACCACCATCACCCGCTACTGCGCGTCCTCCACGCAGACCATGCGCATGGCCGCCCACGCCATCAAGGCCGGCGAGGGCGACGTGTTCATCGCCGCGGGCGTGGAGTGCGTGAGCCGCTACGCCAAGGGCGCCTCCGACGGGCTGCCGGACACCATGAACCCGAAGTTCGAGGAGGCGGCGGCCCGCACCGCCAAGCGCTCCATGGGAGGCGCCGAGACGTGGGCGCCGCCGGCCGGGCTGCCGGACATCTACATCGCGATGGGCCAGACCGCGGAGAACGTCGCGCAGCTCGAGGGCGTGTCGCGCCAGGAGCAGGACGAGTTCGCCGCGCGCTCGCAGCAGCTCGCCGAGGAGTCGATCAAGAACGGCTTCTGGGAGCGTGAGATCACGCCGGTGACGACGCCGGACGGCAACGTGGTGACGCAGGACGACGGCCCGCGGCCGGGCACCACGGTGGAGAAGCTGTCGCAGCTCCAGCCGGTGTTCCGCCCGGACGGCACCGTGACCGCCGGCAACGCCTGCCCGCTCAACGACGGCGCCGCGGCCGTGGTCGTGATGAGCGACACCAAGGCGCGCGAGCTGGGCATCACGCCGCTGGCGCGCATCGTGGCCACGGGCGTGTCCGCGCTGAACCCGGAGATCATGGGCCTGGGGCCGGTCGAGGCGTCGCGCCAGGCGCTCAAGCGCGCCGGGCTGACCATCGACGACATGGACCTGGTGGAGATCAACGAGGCCTTCGCCGCGCAGGTGCTGCCGTCGGCCAAGCAGCTCGGCATCCCGATGGACAAGCTGAACGTGAACGGCGGCTCCATCGCCGTCGGCCACCCGTTCGGCATGACCGGCGCGCGCATCATGAACACGCTGCTCAACGGCCTGCAGACCCGCGACGGGCGCTACGGCCTGGAGACCATGTGCATCGGCGGCGGCCAGGGCATGGCGATCATCGTCGAGCGGCTGTCCTAGTGTCCGTGAAGATCGTCCCGTCGGTCCTCCCCGCGGACTTCGCGCGCCTCGGGGAGGACTGCGTCGCCCTGGAGAAGGCGGGCGTGGACCGCATCCAGTGGGACGTGATGGACGGACGCTTCGTGCCCAACCTCACGTTCGGACCGGACGTCATCGCGGCGTGCCGGCCGCTGGTGAGCGTGGGCTTCGAGGCCCACCTGATGTGCGAGCGGCCCGAGGAGCTGCTGCCGCGCTACGCCGAGGCGGGCTGCGAGCTGATCATCCTGCACCCGGAGACGCTGCTGCAGCCGCACCGCACGTACCAGTTCATCAAGCAGGAGCTCGGCGCCAAGGCGGGCATCGCGCTGTCGCCCGGCACGCCGCTGTCGCTGGCCGAGCACTGCCTGGACCTCATCGACCTGCTGCTGGTGATGACGGTGAACCCAGGCTTCGGCGGGCAGGCCTACATCGCGACGATGGAGCCCAAGATCGCCGCGGCGCGGGCGATGATCGACGCGTCGGGCCTGCCGATCGAGCTGGAGGTCGACGGCGGCATCGGCCCGGACACGATCGCCGGCGCGGCCGCCGCGGGCGCCGACGTGTTCATCTCCGGCTCGGCGCTGTGGAAGTACCCCTCGTTCTCCGAGGGCGTGGCCGACCTGCGCGCCCGCGCCGAGGCCGCCCAAACCTAGTCCCCATTCAAACGGGTGCGGGCACCGCGGGATACCGCAACGGGGGCACCCACTTGACTCCTCCGTAAGCCTTCCGTAATACTGTTACGGAAGGCTTACGGAAAGGCGACGGCGTGGGACGGCGGTTCTTCCGGCACGGCGAGCTGCACCTGGTGCTGCTCGCGCTGCTTGAGCGCCGGCCCATGCACGGCTACCAGCTCCTGCAGGACCTGGAGCAGCGCTTCGCCCCGTACTGGACCCCCTCCCCCGGCAGCATCTACCCGGCCGTGGACGCCCTGGTCGCCGAGGGGCTGCTGGCGCCGGCCGAGGCCGACGGGCGCACCGTGTTCGCCGTGACCGGCGAGGGCGCCGCCGCCCTGGAGCGTCGGCGGGAGCAGGTCGCCGAGGTCGAGGCACGCACGGGCGTGCGCCTGCGCCCCCACGACGCCGTGGACGCCGCGGTGGAGCGGCTGCTGGTGCGCGTGCGGGCGGCCGAGCGCCAGGTCCCGCCACAGGACGTGGTGATCGTGCTGGAACGCGCCGAGGCCGAGCTCGAGGCGCTGTCGTCCGAAAGGGGAAGGGCATGAGCGAGGACGCGCTGGACCGCGCGGTGGCGCGCACGGGCGACGAGCGGCGGGGACGCCGCGCCGCCCGTGCCCGCGCCTGCTTCCGCGGGCACGCGACCGTCTACCTGGTGGTGAACCTGGCGCTGATCGCCGGGTGGCTGGTGGACCGGCTGGCGACCGGCGAGCAGGAGTGGTGGTTCCTCGGCACGCTGGTCGGGTGGGGTGTGGGGCTGGCGGCTCACTACGTGCTGGTCCGCCCCGCCTTCCGCCGCTCATCCCGCCGGCCCTAGCGACCGCCCTCGACCCGTCGGAGGCCGTCGCGCCACTCCGGCCGGTCCCAGCCGCACAGGCCCGACACTTCCACGCGGACACGATGGAACGCGAGCTCGCGATCCGGGACCACCGGCATCTGCGCCCCGAGGGCCGCCACCCATTCCTCTTCGACTGGCAAGCGGCCATCGCCGAAGGCGGCCGGCTGCAATGCCGCCGACGCCTCCCCCGCGATGCTGATGGCGTCGCGACACAAAGCGCCCGCCTGGACAAGCCCGAACAGATCGCACAGGTCACGAGGCGCCGCGCGGTCAGCCCACGCATTGAGCTTCATCGCGGCCATGCCCGCACGAGTCGGCACGGACAGCTCTACCGCGGCGGGGAGATCTCCATATCGCAGGGCTACCGAAGTCAGCGCCGTGGGATAACGGCGATAGCTGCTGTCGGATGGCACGAGCTGCACTCGGATGGTGAGATCGCCGGCAGCCAGATGCCCCAGGTGCGTGGCCCCCTCAGGGCGCCACGTGACGTGGAGACCGGGAAACTCCCGCCGAAGCAGCGGCGGCAGCCCTCCGCTGAGCTGGTCGGCGGACCGGCCGGCACTGGACACCAGCAAATCGATGTCCTCGGACACGCGCCAGTCGGGCAGGTACGTCCGGCACAGGGCCGTCCCGCCGATGAAGGTCGCCTCCGGGACGACGTGCGGCAGGGCATGCAACACGTGAGAGAGCAGATGATCGCGCCGCACCTGGGAGGGCGGTACGCCCAGCGCGCTCGCCCACCGGCGCTCCTCGTCGAAGGCGAGCATCAGACTCGGAGCACCTGTTCCCATGCCTGTCCGCCGACGGCATGCTCGATGCGCGTCCGAGCGGCGCGTTTGCGCTGGCGGCCGGCAAGGTCTCGGACGAGTCCGATGTCAACCCGCTGCATGAGCTCAGCCAGCGCCTCGGCGGCATCGGCCGTCGTCATCCCTCCCAGCGTCGGACGATCCGCGACATCCAGCAACGTCTGCTCAGGGGTGGTCACCCAACCTGGACCGAGCTCGGTCCTGACCCTCTGCACGTCAAGTTGATCGACCTTGCGCGTGACGAAGCGCACTCGACCGACCTCCGTCCGCAGCACAGGCCGCTGCTTTGGCGTTGCGATTGTCGCGACGCCAAGCGCACGCGGAATCGCTCCCAACAGGCGGGCCGCTGTGGGGCCCATGGCGACCGCGTTGTCCATGCCGTAGTGCACCTGAGCGATGGCGAGCCCGGCTGCCTCGATGGTCGGCCGCCACCGGCCACCCCGCTCGGACTCAGGAATCACGGCGTAGTAGCCGTGCGCCAGCCGCAACAATGCGCCCTGGCGAGCGAGGTCCCGCAGCTCCTTGTCGGGCTTGGCGTAGACGTCGCGGACGTCCCAGGGACGTACGAGTGCTGGCTCAGCCCTCGCAATCGCTGCAGGCAGTGCACGCATGAGTACGACTATACAACGAAAGGAACCTGACAGGTTCGTTTCGTTGTATGACAATCACCTCAGGATGCTCTCCTGGCGTGGAAAGTGCGGCAACCGTCGACACGGTGCACGCCCGGATGTCACTGGTGGGCCCGAGAGGTTTTGAACCTCTGACCTCTCGCGTGTGAAGCGAGCGCTCTCCCACTGAGCTACGAGCCCTTGCAAGCGGCAAGGATAGCCGTCCGCGCAAGCGGCGGCCAAAGCCGGCGCCGGACGCCGGTCAGACGGGGGCGCCGGGCCGCGGGGGCACCAGCGTGGCGGCGAACATCGTGACGCCGTCGGGGCTCACCCCCGGCGCCTCCTCCGGGAGCGTGAGCAGCACCCGCTGCGCGCCGTCGGGATAGTCGATGAGCGAGAACAGCCGGCCCTCGGTCGGCTTGACCGCCGCGCGGAACACCGGCTGCCCGTCGGAGTTGAGCAGGTACAGGCCGTAGACGCGCTCGTCGTCCAGCCCGTCGATCAGCACCACCAGCGCGTTGCGGTCCGTCTTGGCCTGGCCGCGCACGCCCGCGGCCGACTGCTCCACCGTCCCGGCGGCGCCGAACTCCATGGCGGCGGCCGCCTCCGTGCTGCGGTCGATGTCGCGGTTCACCTGGGCGACCGTCTCGCGCAGGGTGAAGTTCCACGCCGACAGCGCCAGGATGGCCGCCACGCCCAGGATCGTCATCACGCGCGGGCGCGACGACCGCTCCTCGTCCATGTCGCGCACGTCCTCGCCCCCCTCGCGCGGCTTGGTCTCCACCGCGCGCGCCGCCCGCACCCGGCGCTCGTCGCGCTCCACGTCCGCCAGGTCGTGCGCCAGCGCGCGCAGCTCCCCCACACGCGCCCGGCAGTCCGGGCACTCCAGCAGGTGGCTGCGAAAGACGCGCCCCTCGGACGAATCCAGTCCGCCCATGACGTGCGCTACGGCCATTTCCTCGTAGCGCCGGTGCGCGTCAGCCGGCCGTCCCGCGTCCATCGGCTCAGGATACTCCGGAACCGGCCGGCGCCGACTGCCCGATTCTGGCCGGAATCCGCGCGGGCGCGGCCCGCTCGCGGCGGCGGTCGTCGGCGACCTGCGCCATCAGGTCGGCCACCGCGCGCTCGAGGTCGTCGACCTGGCCCTCCTGCGCGAGCAGCGCCTGGACCGCGGCGGCGCGCTCGTCCGGCTGGACCATCCACGCCTCCAGCCAGCCGAGCACCCACACCAGCGCGAACAGCCCCAGCGGGAAGCCCACCACGAGCGCCGCGATCAGCCCGCTGCCGAGCTCCATGAACTTCCTCCTGGTGGGGGTCGCGATCGTCACCCCAGGTGTTCCCCAGCGCGGGCCGAGGAAACCGGATGCGGCGGCGAGCGCACCTACACTGCGCCGGACCCTGTCGCAGAAAGGACCTCGCGCGTGCCCCAGCCCCCCGGCCAGGAGCCGTCCGGCGACGACGGCTTCGGCCCGGCGCTGCGCGGCGGCCCGGGGACGCCGGCGCCACCGCCCGCCCCGGCCGGCGACGACGTCGGCCCCGTGGCGCGCGGCCAGGCGGGCGACGACTTCGGGCCGGTCCTGCGCGGCAAGGCGGAGCGCGGCCGCGCCAGGACGGCGCCCGGCAGGCCGCCGCGGCCCCGGCGCGCCGGCACCCGCCGCCTGGTGCTCGCGGCGCTGCTGCTGCCGCTGCTGCTCGCCC
>DATMKC010000005.1:0-3555 GCA_035553555.1 Egibacteraceae bacterium
TCACGACGTCGTCCTCGGTGCCCGCGGGGTCGTACGGCTCGCGTGGCGGGCGCGGCGCGGGCGCCGCCTGCTGACGGGCGACGACGCCCAGCAGGACGCGCGGGCCGAGGTCCGGGGCCGGCGGCAGTCCCTCCAGGCGGCGGCGCCCCCGGCGCAGGAAGCGCACGCGGTCCGCCAGCACCGGCTCGGCGAGCATGCGCTCCTGGACGGTGCTGTCCTGGGCGTTCGGCGACAGGCCCAGTACCAGGTCGCCGAGCGGTTCGGCGTACGGCCCCGCGCCGGCCGCCTCCTCCGCGCCCACGGTGTGCCGCGCCAGCGCTTCCAGCGCCGCCTCCAGCAGCGCGGGCGCCTGGGGGTGCTCCTGCTCGGCGGCCGGCACGCCCGCGTCGTGCGCGCGCAGCAGTGCCACGGCGGTGTCCGGCGGCAGCTCGGCGATCACGCGCTCCACCGGGTCGCCGGCGGGGCGCGTCGACGGCGGCAACTGCGGCAGCAACAGGCGCACCGAGGGGGCGGCCGGTGCCGCGCCGCGCCGTTCCAGCGCCGCGGCGCCCAGGGCGAACGTGCGCATCCTGGCCCAGCGCTCCAGCGGCCCGCCGGCCGGGGGCGCCTCCCACAGCTCGCCGTAGACCGACGCGAGGAGGCGCTCCAGCTCCTCGCCGGGCCCCATCAGGCGGCGGGCGACCGCGTGGGCGGCCGGCGCGCTGCGCTGCCATGCCTCCGCCAGGGCCAGCAGGTCGCGCGCCCGCAGCGCGGCGAGGAGCTGGCCCTCGGAGGCGCGACGGTGGTCCGCCGGCCCGCCGGGGGCGGTGACGGGTTCGTGACCGGGCCGCGGGATCCCGCGGCCCGGCACCGAGGAGAAGGGCTGGTCCACCACGCGCAACAGGGTACCCGGCCGCCCGGGCGTGCCGGAGCCGTCAGCCGTCCGCCGCGCCGGCGCGCAGGCGCAGGCGCACGCCGCGCCACGCCTCGGCGTGACCGGGGAAGTCCTCGCGCCAGTGCACGCCCCGGGACTCCTCGCGCAGCAGGGCGGACCGCGCGATCAGGCGGCCGACCGTCAGCCCGTTGCGCAGCTCGACCGCCTCGCGCGAGGCCGGCAACGGGCCGGCCGCCTCCGCGTCCGCGGCGTCCAGCGCCTTCAGCGCCGCCTCCAGGCTCGCCGCCGACCGGACCGGGCCGGCGCCCGCGCTGAGGACGCGCCGCAGCTCCGGCATGCGCCGCGCCGCGCCGGCGTCGGCGGCCGGTCCCAGCACCGGGGCCCGGGCCGGATCGGGGCGCGCCGCCGTCGCGTGCTCCAGGACCCCCAGCAGCGACAGGGCGGCGCGGCGGCCGAACACGCACGACTGCGACAGGGAGTTGCCCGCCATGCGGTTGGCCCCGTGCACGCCGGTCGAGGCGACCTCGCCGGCCGCCCAGAGGCCCGGCACGGTGGTGCGGCCCCACAGGTCCGTGACCACGCCACCGATCATGTAGTGCTGGCACGGCTCCACCGGCAGCGGCTCGGACAGCGGGTCGTAGCCGAACGCCCGGGCGCCCTCCAGGACCGTGGGGAAGTCGCGCCGCCAGGCCGTCTCACCGAGGTGGCGCCCGTCCAGCCACGCGCCGGCGGGCTGGTCGAGGATCGCCTTGGCGACCACGTGCCGGGGCGCCATCTCCGCGTCGGGATGGCGTGCCGGCATGAACCGGTGCCCGCCGGCGTCGAGCAGGTGCGCGCCGGCGCCTCGCAGCGCCTCGGTGAGCAGCAGCCGCCAGAACCCGCCGTCCCCCGCGCGCGGCTTGAGCCCGGTCGGGTGGAACTGGACGAACTCCATGTCCGCGAGCTCCGCCCCGGCGGCCCACGCCAGCGCCACCCCGTCGCCGGTGGCGCCGTCGCGGTTGGTCGTGGACGCGAACAGGCCGCCGCAGCCGCCCGTGGCCAGCACGACGCCGCGGGCGCGCAGCAGGACCAGGCCGCCTTCCTGGGCCGGCCCCAGGGGGGACCGGTCGACCTGGTCGAGCAGCGCCCACACGCCGCAGACGCCGCGCTCCGGCGCCGGCTCCAGCGCGAGCTCGACCGCGACGCCCTGCAGGCGGCTGACCTTGCCGGTTGCGGCGGCGCGCAACGCGCGGAAGATCTCCGCGCCGCTCGCGTCCGCGGTGCGCACGCTGCGCGGCACGCGCTGCCCGCCCTCCCACGCCAGCGAGTAGGCGCCGTCCGGCGCGCGGTCGAAGCGGGCGCCCCAGGCCTCCAGTTCCCGGACGCGGGCGGGCGCCTCGGCGGCGAGCACCGCGACCGCGCGCGGGTCGCCCAGGCCGTCGCCGGCGCGCAGCGTGTCCTCGGCGTGCCAGGCGGGGCTGTCCTCGGGCGCGACCGCGGCGGCCATGCCGCCCTGGGCCAGCGGTGTGGAGCCGCTGGAGCCGATGACGCCCTTGTCGAGCACGGCGACGCGCAGGTGCGGTGCGCGCTCCACCAGGGTCAGCGCCGCGACCAGCCCCGCGACGCCCGCGCCGACGACCACGACGTCGTGGGGGAGCTCTTCACCGGCGCGCACCGCGTGCATCGGCACATCCTGTCCGCGCGCCGGTCGCGCCGCAAAGGCGCCCGCCGCCCGGTTCGTCCGCTCCCGCGTCGCCCGGCGGGCTCGCGGGTAGCCTGCCGCCCGTGGACAAGAACGACGGACTCCGGCTCCTTGCGGGGCTGGCCATGGTGGCGCTGCTGTTCTGGCTGTTCTCCGCCACCGGCCAGCACGAGGCCATCACGTGGACGGAGTTCCGCGGCGCGGTCGAGGAGGGCCGCGTGGAGACGGTCACGTTCACCGGGTCCGCGATCGAGGGCGAGTTCGCCGACGGGACGCCGCTGCGCGCCACGCTACCGCCGGACGCGGTGATCGGCCAGGACGGCGTCGAGGGCTTCCTGCGCGAGCACGAGGTCGCCATCGACGCGCGGCCGGAGGGCAACGGCGTCATCGGGCTGCTGCTGGGCTGGCTCGCCTTCCCGCTGATCTTCCTGGGCTTCCTGTGGTACATGAGCCGCCAGGCGCGGGGCCAGATGGGCGGGATCATGCAGGTCGGCAAGTCGACGGCGCGCCTGTGGAAGCCGCACGAGCCGAGCACCCGCTTCGCCGACGTGGCCGGCTACGAGGAGGTCAAGCAGGAGGTCGCGGAGGTCGTCGCGTTCCTGCGCGAGCCGGCCCGCTTCCGCAAGGCCGGCGCCGAGGTGCCCAAGGGCATGCTGCTGGTGGGCCCGCCCGGCACCGGCAAGACGCTGCTCGCGCGCGCCGTGGCCGGCGAGGCCGGCGTGCCGTTCATCTCCGTGACCGGCTCGGACTTCATGGAGATGTTCGTCGGCGTCGGCGCCAGCCGCGTGCGCGATCTGTTCAAGACGGCGCGCGCGAACGCGCCGTGCATCGTGTTCATCGACGAGCTCGACTCCATCGGCCGCAAGCGCGGCGCCGGCCTGGGCGGCGCCGCGCTTGCGGCCGATGGAGTCGAGCTCGTCGATGAACACGATGCACGGCGCGTTCGCGCGCGCCGTCTTGAACAGATCGCGCACGCGGCTGGCGCCGACGCCGACGAACA
>DATMKC010000006.1:0-4239 GCA_035553555.1 Egibacteraceae bacterium
GTGCTTGCCGACCTTGTCGGTGAAGGCGCGCGCCTGCTCCAGCGCACCCGGGTCCGTGCGCACCGTGGGCACGATCTCCACCAGCCGCATGATCGCCGCCGGGTTGAAGAAGTGGATGCCCACGACCCGCTCCGGGCGCGACGTCGACATGGCGCACTCGATCACCGGCAGGCTGGAGGTGGTCGTGGCCAGCAGCGCCTCCGGTTGGGTGACCCGGTCCAGCTCGGCGAAGAACTCCCGCTTGAGCGCCAGGTCCTCCGCCACCGCCTCGATGACCAGGTCGCACTCGGCGAAGTCGGCGATGTCGCCGGTCGCGGTCAGGGCGCCCAGCAGCTCGTCCTTGGCAGACGCCTCCAGCTTCCCGCGATCGACCGCCTTGGACAGGCTCTTGTCGATGGCCTTCACGGCGCCCTGCGCCTTCTCCGCGGACCGCCCGCGGATGACCACGCGGTAGCCGGCCTTGACGCACACCTCGGCCATGCCGGAGGCCATCGTGCCGGTGCCCAGGATGCCGATGGTCGTCCAGCCGTCGATCGTGGCGGGATCGGCCTTGGCCCGCCCGGACGCCTCGTCGGCGACCACCGTGGGCGCACCCGGTGCCTCGTAGGTGTAGAAGCCGCGACCGGTCTTGCGGCCCAGGTAGCCGGCGGCGACCAGGTGCTTGAGCAGCGGCCGCGGCGCGTAGCGCGTGGCGCGGAACTGCTCGTACATGCGCTCCATGATGTTGACGGCGCTGTCCAGGCCGATGAGGTCCAGCAGCGCCAGCGGGCCCATCGGGTGCCCGGTGCCGAAGCGCATCGACGCGTCGATGTCCTCGCGCGTGGCGTAGCGGTCCTCCAGCATCCCCACGGCCTGGTTGAGGTAGGGGAACAGCAGGAGGTTGGCGATGAAGCCGGCGCGGTCCTTGGCGACCACCGCGGTCTTGCCGATCCGTTCGGCGAAGCCGCGCGCGGCCTCGACGGCCTCCGGGGCGGTCACCACCGTGGTGACCAGCTCGACCAGGTCCATCACCGGCGCCGGGTTGAAGAAGTGCAGGCCCACGACGCGGTCCGGGCGGCTGGTCTGCACCGCGATGTCCATCACCGGCAGTGAGGAGGTGTTCGTCGCGACGATGGCCTCCGGCTTGAGCACCTCGTCCAGCGCGCGGAAGACGTCCTGCTTGACGCCGAGCTGCTCCGGCACGGCCTCGATCACCAGGTCCGCCCCTGCCAGCGACGCGTACTCCGTGGCGCCGCTGATGCGGCCCAGCACCGCGTCGCGCTCGGCGGCCTCCAGCTTGCCTCCGGACACGGCGCGCTCCAGCGACCCGGCGATGCGGTCGCGGCCGGCGGCCACGGCCTCCTCGGAGACCTCGACGAACGCCACCTCGATGCCGGCGCGCGCGACGATCTCGGCGATGCCGGAGCCCATGGTGCCGCAGCCGACCACGCCCACCTTGCTGATCTCCACGTGCCTCGTCCTTTCCGATGCGCTGCGCGGGTCCGTTCCACGCCCTGCCGGCGGGCCGCCACGGCCCACCGGTGAGTAGTCTCACCGAGACGGCGCAAATTCGCAGATCGGCCGCCGGGGCGTGACGGCAGCGGCGCGGGGCCCGTCAGTCGTCGTCCGGGAACTCCGTGGGGATCTCCCCCGCAAGCGTGAACAGCTGGCTCTGCGCCCGCACGTTGCGCACGATCGTGCGCATGTCGCCCCTGAAGCGCAGCAGGCCCTGCATCAGCGCCCGCACCGGGTCCAGTTCACGCCGGACGAGCTGCTTCCAGCGCGTGTACGGCGCGCGGATGAGCAGCGGCGCGTTCGCGACCAGGGCGTCGGCCTCCTCCACCAGCCGGGCGCCGCGGCACTCGCCGCGCCAGACGTCGAGGAGCGCGCAGCGGGTGCGCGGGAACAGGCCCTCCTCCGCCTCGAACAGGTAGACGATCGTGCCCTCCCAGCTCTGGAGGGCCTCCCGGTACACCGGCGAGGAGTTGATGCGCTCCCGGTACTCGTCCAGCCATTCCTGGGTCGCGAACTGCACCATGACGATTCCGTTTCGTGCGATGCGGCGGCGATCCTACCGGGCGCCGCCCACCCCCGCCGGGGCACGGCGACCCTGCCCCCATGCGCCTCCTCGGTCGCGAACGTCAGCGGCCGGACAGGAACAGGGCCAGGTTGCCGCCGTTGTAGAGCATGTGGCAGACCAGCGGCGCCACCAGGCTGCCGCGGCGGTCGAACAGCCAGGCCAGCCACATGCCGAACGGGTAGAACGCGGCCAGCAGCAGCAGCGTGCCGCCGAGGTCGCCCCACTGCACGTGCAGCAGCCCGAACACGAAGCCGGACAGGCCGATGGCCGGCCAGCGCCCGTAGCGGTCGCGCAGCCCCTGGAACAGCATCCCGCGGTAGAGCAGCTCCTCCGCGATGGGCACCAGGATCACCGCGCCCAGCGCCATGATCGGCAGCGTCCTGGGGTCGGCCGCCGCCTGGCGCAGGGACTCCTGCACCTCCGGCGCCCGGCCGCCCGCCGTGAGCAGCACGACGATCAGCGTCACCCCGACGTAGCCGGCCACGGCCGCGGCCACGCCGACGAGCGCGTCCAGGGCGGTCGGCCGGCGGTGGCCCCACAGCAGCCGGGCGGCGTCGCCGTAGCGCTTGCGCGCGACCCCGATGGTCAGTCCCGCCGTGAGGATCGCGGACACGATGACGAGGGCGACGTTGCCGTACGCGCCGAGCGACTCGACCAGCGGTAGCACCACGACGCCGCTCAGGAACACCAGCGCCAGCACCAGCAGGGCGTCGGTCCAGCGCCACGGCACCGCCGGCGGTGGCTCGGCGCCGGGCGTGGCCGGCGTGGACGGCGCCGCGGGCTCCTCGCTCACCCGACTCCCGCCGCGAGGTCCGCCTCCACGGGCCGGCCCTCCGGGCGGTGGCGCTCCACGTCGGCGCCCAGGGCCCGCAGCTTGCCGGCGAAGTCCTCGTAGCCCCGGTCGACGTGATAGGGGTCGGTCACCACGGTCTCGCCGCCGGCCACCAGGCCGGCCAGCACCAGCGCGGCGCCGGCGCGCAGGTCGGTGGCGCGCACCGTCGTCCCGCTCAGGGCACGGGGTCCCCGGATCATGGCGTGGTGGCCCTCCATGGACACGTCGGCGCCCAGCCTGCGCAGCTCGTCCAGGATGGAGAAGCGGCCATCGAAGACGTTCTCGGTGACGATGGACGTGCCGTGCGCGCGCGCCAGCAGCACCAGGAACTGCGGCTGCAGGTCCGTGGGGAACCCGGGGTAGGGCAGCGTCACCACGTCGGCGCCCTTGAGCCGCCCCCCGCCCCGGACGGTGAAGGCACGCTCCTCCTCGTCGACCTCGGCGCCGATCGCGCGCAGCTTCTCCAGCGGCAGGCGCAGGTGCCCGGCCACGGCCTCCTCGACGCGGATCTCGCCGCCCGTCAGCGCGGCGGCCACCGCGAAGGTACCGGCCTCGATGCGGTCCGGCACGACGGTGTGGTCGGCGGCGTGCAGCGCGGGCACGCCGTGGATCACGATCTCCGGGGAACCGGCGCCCTCGATGCGCGCGCCCATCGCCGACAGGTACGCCGCGAGGTCGGCGATCTCGGGCTCTCGCGCCACATTGGACAGGCGCGTGGTGCCCTCGGCGGTCACCGCCGCCATGAGCAGGTTCTCCGTTGCGCCGACGCTGGCGAACGGCAGCTCGATGTCGGCGCCCCGCAGGCGCGGCGCCCAGGCCTCGACGTAGTCGGCGCCGTAGACGATCTCGGCGCCCATCTGCTGCAGCCCGGACAGGTGCATGTCGATGGAGCGGTTGCCCAGGTTGCAGCCGCCGGGCATCGCCAGGCGCGCGTGGCCGCGGCGCGCGAGCAGCGGGCCCAGGACGATGATCGACGCGCGCAGCATGCGCACCAGGTGCTCCGGGGTGGCGTCGCCGATGTCGTCGGGCACGTCGAGCGTGTACTGGCCGGGCTCGGTCCGCACCGCCACGCCGAGGTGCTCCAGGACCTGCGCCATCACGCGCATGTCGGCGATGTCGGGCACATTGCGGATGACCGCCTGCCCCGGGGCCAGCAGGGCGGCGGCGACCAGCTTGAGGGCGGAGTTCTTGGCGCCGCTCACACGCACCGTGCCGTGCAGCGGGCCTCCACCACGAGCAACGAAGGCATCCATCGGTGACGCGAGTCTACCCAGCCCCCGGCGCGGTGCCCCTCGGCCACCCGGCCGCCACCAGGCCGCCGCCCGGCCGGCGAATGCCACTGCCGCAC
>DATMKC010000007.1:0-2320 GCA_035553555.1 Egibacteraceae bacterium
CCGCCGCCAGCAGGTCGGTGTCGAAGCCCGCCTTGGTGCCGTCGCGGAGGTCAAGGACGCCATGGCGGAGGCGGGGCTGTGCGTGAGGCCGGTGCGATGAGCCAGCCCGTCGACGTCGAGGCGCTGCGCTGGGACGAGCGCGGCCTGATCCCCGCGATCGTGCAGCAGCACGACACCGGCGAGGTGCTGATGCTCGCGTGGATGAGCCGCGAGACGCTCGCCGACACGCTGCGGCGCGGCGAGACCGTGTTCTGGTCCCGCAGCCGCGGCGAGGCCTGGCACAAGGGCGCCACCAGCGGCAACGTGCAGCGCGTGGTGGAGCTGCGCGCCGACTGCGACGCCGACGTGCTCCTGGTGCGCGTGGACCAGCTCGGCCCGCAGGGGCAGCCCGGTGTCGCCTGCCACACCGGCGCGCGCAGCTGCTTCTTCAACGTGATCGACGGGGAGGGCTAGTGGACGGGCTGTACCGGCCGAGCCGCGCGGAGTTCGGCAAGCTCGCGGGGACGCACGCCGTGGTGCCGGTGTGGCGCGAGGTGCTGGCGGACCTGTCCACGCCGCTGGCCGTCTACGACCGCCTGCGCCGCGAGCCCGGCCCGAGCTTCCTGCTGGAGTCCGTCGAGCACGGCGAGCGCTGGGGCCGCTACTCCTTCATCGGGCTGCGCCCGCTGCTGCGCCTGGTCGCGAAGGGCTCCGACGTGCGCGTCGAGGGCCCCGCGCCGCGGGAGGCGCTGGACGCCGTCGCGTCCGGTGACCCCTTGCGCGTGCTGGACGCGCTGCTGCGCGCGCTGCGGGCGCCGCAGCTGCCCGGCCTGCCGCCGCTGTTCGCCGGCGCGGTCGGCTACCTGGCCTATGACGTCGTGCGCTTCATCGAGCGCCTGCCGGACACCGGGGCGGACGACCTGGGCATGGACGACGTGCGCCTGATGTTCCCCGGGCAGCTGATCGCATTCGACCATCTGCGCCAGCGCCTGCTCGTGGTCACGAACGTGCTGGTGGGCGCGGACCCCGGCGCGCAGTACGACGAGGCCGTGGCGGCCTCGGAGCGCCTGGTGGGGCGCCTCAGCGGGCCCGTCGAGGCGGCGCCCGTGCCGCCGCCCGTGCCGACCCGCGTCACCGACGCGCAGGCCAACATGCCGCGCGAGGACTACCTGGAGTCGGTCGAGCGCGCGAAGGAGTACATCCGCGCCGGGGACGCGTTCCAGGTGGTGCCGTCGCAGCGGCTCAGCATCCGCACGGACGCGGACCCGTTCACCGTCTACCGGGTGCTGCGGGTGATCAACCCGTCGCCGTACCTGTACCTGTTCGACGACGGCGACCAGCAGATCGTGGGGTCCTCACCGGAGGCGCTGGTCACGCTGCAGGGCCGGCGGGCCACCATCTGGCCGATCGCCGGGTCGAGGCCCCGCGACGAGGACCCGGCGCGCGACCTGGAGCTGGAGAAGCAGCTGCTGGCCGACGAGAAGGAGCGCGCCGAGCACGTGATGCTCGTCGACCTCGCGCGCAACGACCTCGGGCGGGTGTGCGAGCTGGGCAGCGTGGCGGTGGACGACTTCATGGGCGTGGTGCGCTACAGCCACATCATGCACATCGTCTCCAAGGTCAGCGGCCGTGTGCGCGAGGGGGTCGGCGCCGTGGACGTGGCGCGCGCCACCTTCCCCGCGGGCACGCTCACCGGCGCGCCGAAGGTGCGCGCCATGGAGATCATCGACGAGCTGGAGCCCACGCGCCGCGGCCTGTACGGCGGCGGCATCGGCTACTTCGACCTGGCGGGCAACGCCGACCTGTGCATCGCCATCCGCACCCTGGTGTTCCGCGACGGCGTGGCGCACGTCCAGGCCGGCGCGGGCGTGGTGGCCGACAGCGTGCCGGAGACCGAGTACGAGGAGACCCTCAACAAGGCGATGGCGCTGCTGTCGGCCGTGCGCGCCGCGGAGGCGCTGGAGGCATGAGCGCGCGCGGGGGAGCGGCCGCGCCGCTGCTGGCGCTGCTGGGCGGCCTGGCCGTCGCGGCCGGCGGGGCGGGTACCTGGGTGGTGCGCACCTCCGTCCGTGACGTGGGCGGCGTGCCGCTGCGCCAGGCCGACGCGGTCCCGGGCACCGCGTTCGCGCCCCTGGCGCTGCCGGCCGGGCTGCTGCTGATCCTGGTGGCGCTGGTGGCCCTGGCGCTGCGCGGCACGCTGCCGCGCGTCGCGGCCGGCGCGCTGCTGGCCGCGGCGTTCGGCGCGGTGGCCGTGGTCGCCGACGGCATCGTGCGCGCGAGCGTGGCCGAGGGGCGGCTGGGCGCGGCGCCCTGGGCGGCGGCCGCCGGGGCGGTCCTGGCG
>DATMKC010000008.1:0-3755 GCA_035553555.1 Egibacteraceae bacterium
CAGCGCCGCTGTGCGCAGCCGCACCCGCCGGATGCGGTCGCGGTCGCCCAGCACGTCCTCGGCCTCCATCCCGTCCAGGCCCGCCCGCAGCGCCAGCGCGCGCAGGACGGCGGGGACGGCGATGTCGGCGCCCTGCTCCCAGAACGCGCGGTAGCAGGTCTGGCGCCATGAGGCGCCGAGTCCGGACTGCTCCGCCCAGTGGCCCAGCGCGTGCGCCAGCGCGGTCGGCGGCAAGCCGTTCGGGCGCCGCAGCGTCAGGCCGAGCTGGGCCGCCGCCTCCCGCAGGGACTCCATCTCCGACAGCACGTCCAGCGTCACCGGCAGCACCGCGTCCACGCCGACGGACTCCACGCCTTCGAAGACGACGGGCAGGCCCTCGTCGGCCAGCCGCTGCGCGCGCAGCACCGCGACCGCCGAGGCCGGCGAGGTGTAGTCGTGGAAGAGCTCGATCACCCGGGAAGGGTAGCCGCCCCGCCGGGCGCCCTGCGGCGCGGCCCCTTGACGGGCGCGCGCCGGCGCGAAAGACTCCGTAATACTTTCGTAAGGAGGCGGGCATGGCGCGGACGCAGGCACAGGTGACGGAGAAGGTCCGGCGGGTCTGGGACAAGCAGGCGCCGCGCTTCGACAAGAGCATGGCGTTCTGGGAGCGCCGCCTGTTCCGCGGGGATCGCGAGTGGGCCTGCGCGCAGGCCGAAGGCGACGTCCTGGAGTTCGCGGTCGGCACGGGCCGCAACTTCCGGCACTATCCGGCCGGTGTGCGCCTCACGGGCTTCGACCTCAGCCCGGAGATGGTGGCCCGGGCGCGCGCCACCGCGTCCGAGCTGGGCCTGGACGCGCACCTGACGGTGGCGGACGCGACCGAGCTCGGCTACGCCGACGCCTCCTTCGACACGATCCTGTGCACCTACTCGCTGTGCTCCATCCCGGACGCGCCCGCCGCGGTGCGCCAGATGCACCGCCTGCTGCGGCCGGGCGGCCGCGCGATCCTGGCCGAGCACGTGCGCAGCCCCAACCCCGTGGTGCGCGCGCTCGAGGCGCTCGGCAACCTCGTGATCTCGCCGTTCATGTGCGACGACTTCCTGGGCGAGCCGGACCGGTACCTGCGCGAGGCCGGCTTCGAGGTTGGCTACTCCCAGCGCCGCAAGGCCGGCTTCGTCCACCGCCTGGTGGCGACGAAGCCGGCCTGAGACGCACGGCGCCTACTGCACCTGGCCGCCGTGGACCTCGCCGCGCCAGGCGCCGGTCTCCACGCCGCGCGACTCGATGAACTTCTTGAAGCGCTCCATGTCGCCCTGGATGCGCATGTCGACGACACCGAGCGCGTCACCGGCCTTCTCGACCCAGCCGTCGGGCTCCATCTCGAAGACCACGTCGACCTTGGTCTTGTCCGGGCCCATGGGCGTGAACTGCACGCGGCCGTCGTTGCGCACCTCGCCGATGGCGCGCCAGGCGATCACGCGGTCCGGCTCCTGCTCGACGATCTCGGCGTCCCATTCGCGCTCCGACGGGCCGACCTTGGCCTTCCAGTGCAGGCGCTTGTCGTCCATCTGCTGGACCTGCTCGACGCCCTCCATGAACTCCGGGAAGCTCTCGAACTGGGTCCACTGGTTGTAGACGGTGCTGACCGGCCGTTCGACTTCGACGCTCTTCTGAATCTTGGACATGCAAAAGCCTCCTAGGGGGGTCGGGGTCGTGATGACCACCTACCCGGTGGGGGCCTGTCGCTATGCCCGTGGGGCGTAAAGGCGCTAGGCGCCGAAGACCCGCTCGGCCAACCGGCCGCGGTGCCACGTGGCCGAGCCGTAGGCCTGCTCCAGCGCCTTGCCGCGCTTGAGGTACAGGTGCAGGTCGTGCTCCCAGGTGAAGCCGATGCCGCCGTGACACTGCAGCGACTCGTAGTTGGCCTTGACCTCGGCGTCGGTCGCGTAGGACTTGGCGACGCTGGCCGCGACCGAGCGGTCCCCGGCGTCGTTGGCGATGGCGTAGGCGGCGTACCAGGCGGCCGCCTTGGAGGTCTCCACCACCAGCAGCGTCTCGGCCAGCTTGTGCTTGACCGCCTGGAAGCTGCCCACCGGCCGGCCGAACTGGTAGCGCTCCTGCACGTAGGCCACGGTCATGTCGAGCATGCGCTGCGACAGGCCGTTCAGGATCGCGGCGGTGCCGGCCGCGCCGCGGTCGAACGCCTTCGCGGCCTCGGCCGCGCCGCCGGCCATGCGCGTGTCACCGGAGGTCTGCGCGTCCACGGTGAACACGCGCCGCGCCCCGTCCAGCGACGGCTGCGCGGTGTAGGCGAACGAGCCTTTGGGCACCGCGTGCAGCTCCTCGCCGCGCTGGACGAGCAGCAGGTCCGCGATGTGCGCGTCGGCCACCGTGGGGGCGCCGGCGAGCTGGACGGTCACGACCGCCTCGCCCGCGGCGACCTTCGGCAGCCACTCCTTCTGCTGCGCCTCGGTGCCGGCCTCGACCAGCAGCGGCACGCCGATCGCGGTGGTCTCCAGCAGCGGCTCCGGCAGCGCCGCCCGGCCCGCCTCCTCCAGGATGAGCACCAGGTCGATCTCGTTCATGCCCAGGCCGCCGTGCTCCTCCGGCACCGTCAGGCCCACGAAGCCCGTCTCGGCCATCTTGCGCCACAGCTCCGGGCTGCGGCCGGTCTCGCTGTCCCACATCGCGCGGACGTGGCCGGGGCCGGACTCGCCGGTGAAGAAGTCGCGCGCGGCGTCACGCAGGGCGTACTGGTCGTCGGAGAAGTCGAAGTTCATGTCGGTGTCCTCTCGCGCGTGCCGGCGCGGCGTCAGCCGCGCGGCTCCTTGGGCAGGCCGAGCACGCGCTCGGAGATGATGTTCTTCTGGATCTCGCTGGTGCCCGCGTAGATCATCGACGCGCGGGAGTACCAGTACTGCTTGTGCCAGTGCGCCCAGGCGTCCACGGGGTTGACCCCGTCGGTTGAGGTGGCGTGCGGGTCGCCCAGGGCCTCGCTGACCGCGGGCGCCTGCGGCGTCAGCTCCGCCAGCTCGCCCAGCGCCTGCATGCCGGCCTCGTACAGCCGCGTCTCCATCTCCGACCAGTACAGCTTGTTGAGGCTGGCCTCCGGACCGATCGGCTTGCCGGCGCCGAGGCGCGACAGCGTCCGGTAGCTGTTGTGGCGGAACACCTCCGTCTCGGCGAAGAGCTTCGCGACGCGGTCGCGCACCAGCGGGTCGGAGTCGAGGCCGACGGCTTTGACCAGGCTCACCAGCTCCCCGAGGTCCTTGCTGAACCGCACGTGGCTGCCCAGGCCGGTGCCGCGCTCGAAGCCGAGCGTGGCCATGGCGACGCGCCAGCCGTCGTTGACCTCGCCGATGACGTTCCAGGCGGGCACGCGCACGTCGGTGAAGAACACCTCGGCGAAGCCCGGGTCGCCGTTGATCTGCATGATCGGGCGGACCTCGATGCCCGGGGAGTGCATGTCCACCATGATGTAGGTGATGCCCTTGTGCTTGGGCGCGTCCTTGTCGGTGCGCACCAGGCAGAACATCCAGTCGGCGTACCGGCCCAGCGACGTCCAGATCTTCTGGCCGTTGATGACGTACTCGTCGCCCTCCAGCACGGCGGACGTCTTGAGGTTGGCCAGGTCGCTGCCGGCGTCCGGCTCGCTGAAGCCCTGGCACCACAGGTCGTCGCAGGCCAGCAGCGGCGGCAGCCACTTCTCCTTCTGCTCCGGTGTGCCGAAGGCGATGATCGTCGGCCCCGCGATCTCGTGGCCCAGCGCCTACGGC
>DATMKC010000009.1:0-8557 GCA_035553555.1 Egibacteraceae bacterium
GTCCTGCGGCGCACGCCGCAGCCCGCCTCGGCGGCCGGCCCAGACCTGGTCCAGCTCCTGCTCGGCGGGGAGGGCACGCTGGGGCTGATCACGTCGGTGGACCTGCGCATCCACCCCAAGCCCGAGGCCATGGCGTTCCGCGGGCACCGCATGCCGTCCTTCGGCGCGGGCCTGGACGCGATCCGCGCGGTGCTGCGCAAGGACCTGCGCCCGGCCGTGGTGCGCCTGTACGACGAGGCGGACACGAACCTCAACCACCCGGAGCTGGGCGGCGGGTGCCTGCTGGTCACCGTCTGCGAGGGCTACGGGCCGCTGGTCGACGTGGAGGACGCGGCGTTGCGCGCCGCCGCCGCCGCCCACGGCGGCGAGGACCTGGGGGAGGAGCCGGCCCGCCACTGGCACGCCCACCGCTACGACGTGAGCTGGCGCCTGGCGGACTTCATCAAGCCGGGCGGGCTGTTCGGCGACGCGGTCGCCGTGGACACCTGCGAGGTCGCGGCGCCGTGGGCGCTGCTGCCGGACACCTACGACGCCGTGCGCGCGGCGCTGGCACAGTCGATGGACCTGGTGATGTGCCACGCCAGCCACGCCTACCGCGACGGCGCGTGCCTGTACTTCACGTTCGGCGCCGCCGCGCAGGGCGACGAGGCGGCCGCCCAGGCGCGCTACGCGGCCGCCTGGCAGGCCGCCATGGAAGCGGCGCTGCGCACCGGCGCGACCATCACCCACCACCACGGCGTCGGCCTGCTGCGCGCGCCGTACCTGGCCGCGGAGCTGGGCGAGGGCGGCATGGCGACGCTGCGGCGCATCAAGGCGGCCCTGGACCCGGCCGGCATCGCCAACCCCGGCAAGCTCGGCCTCGGCCCCGGCGCGGAGGGGTCGCCGTGACCGCGCTGCCGCTGCTCGCCGACGTCGCCGCGGCCGCCGAGCACTGCTCCTACTGCGCCAAGCTGTGCCGCTACACCTGCCCGGTGGCGGAGGCGACCGGGCGGGAGTCGGTGACGCCGTGGGGCATCGACCGGGAGATCACCCAGGCGGCCCGGACCGGCACGGTCACCGCGTCCACGGCCGCCGCCGTGTACGCGTGCACCGGGTGCCGGGCCTGCGGCGGCTCCTGCCTGCCGGGCCTGGACCTGCCGACGCACGTGCGCGCCGCCCGGGCGGCCGTGGTGCAGGCCGGGCTGGCGCCCGACGGCGTCGAGGGGGCCGCCGGGCGGGAGGTCGCCGCCGCCGGCGCGCTGGAAGCGGGCGCCACCGCCGGCGCGGAACTGCTGGTCTTCCCGGGCTGCGACTCCCGCGACGGCGACGCGCTGGCCGCCGTGCTGCGCGCCGCCGGGGTGGCGTGGGACGTCGCGCGCGAGCCGGTGTGCTGCGGCGCGCGCAGCGTGGACGTCGGCCTGGCCGACCTGGGGGCGGAGCAGGCCGGTCGCGCGCAGGCGGCGCTGGCCGGCGCGGCGCGGGTGGTGGTCATGGACCCGCACTGCGCGCGCCGCCTGGCCGTGGACCTGGCCGACGACCGGGTCGTCACGCTGCCGCGCCTGCTCGCCGAACTGGTCGGCCGGCTGGCGCTGCGCGACGACGTCGCGCCGGTGGTCTGGCACGACCCCTGCTGGCTGGCGCGCGGGCTGCGCGAGCACGCCGAGGCGCGCGACGTCGTGCGCGCCGCCAGCGGCGCCGACGCGGTGGAGCCGGAAGCCACCGGGGAGCGCACGCGCTGCACCGGCGGCGGCATGGGCTTCGACGCGGTGTTCCCGGAGACGGGGCGGGCGCTGCGCGACGCGCGCGCGCACGGGCTGCGCGCGGCCGGCGCGGACGCCCTGCCCGTGGTGACCGCCTGCCCCACGGCCGCGCAGCGCCTGGCCGCGGCGGGCCTGGACGCCCACGACCTCGCCGGCTGGCTGGCCACCCGGCTCGCGCACGACACGCAGGAGGCACAGCGATGAGCAGTCCCTTCGGCCCCATGCGGCTGATCGTGAACCCGCGCGCCGGGCGCCACGAGGCGGACCTGAAGGCGCTCACGGACGGCCTGGCCGCCCAGGGCCTGGACTTCGACGAGGTGCGCACGACCGGGCCCGGTTCGGCCGAGCGGCTCGCGCGCGAGGCGCTGGAGGAGGGCATCCGCTACCTCGTCGCGGTGGGCGGCGACGGCACCGTGCACGAGGTCGTGAACGGGATGGTCGCCGACGACAAGCCGGTGAACCCCGACGCCGTCCTGGGCGTGTACGCGGCCGGCTCCGGCTGCGACTTCATCCGCACGTTCGGACTGAACCGCGCGCCCGACGTGGTGGCCCGCCACTTCGCCACGGACCACGTCATGCCGATCGACGTGGGCGTGGCCGAGCTCACCGGCCCGGACGGCCGCCCGCTGCAGCGCTACTTCGCCAACATCGCCGAGGTCGGCTACGGCGCCGAGGCGGTGCGGCGCGCGGCCGGCTACCCGCGCTGGCTGGGCAAGGTGCGCTACCTGTTCGCCGCCTGGGGCGCCGTGCGCGGCGTCAACGCCCAGCAGGCCACCATCGAGCTGGAGGGCAAGCAGGTCGACCGCAACCTGGTGAACCTGGTGGCCGCCAACTGCCAGTTCTTCGGCGGCGGCATGAAGGTCGCGCCGCGCGCGCTGCCCGACGACGGCATCTTCAACGTGCAGATCTTCCACGGCGCCAAGAGCCAGGTGTTCCAGCTCACGTCCAAGATCTACAAGGGCGAGCACATCCCGCATCCGGGGATCTCCGAGTTCCAATCCCCGTGGGTGGCGGTGGCGCCGGACGAGCCGATGCTGGTGGAGGCCGACGGCGAGGTCCTGGGCACGACCCCGGTGCGCTTCCGCTTGCTCCAGCGGGCGATCCAACTCAAGCTGTGATGCGCGCGCTGCTGGCGCTGCTGCTCGGGGCGCTGGCCGCCGCGCTGGCCTGGACCGCCGTCAGCGCCGTCTGGCACCTGTTCCAGCCCGCCTACCTGCTGTCGCCGGCGCGCCTGCTGGTGACGCTGGCGGCGTGCGGCGTGGCGCTGTACGGGGTGCGCCTGGTGTGGCAACTGCCGCGGCCGGCCGTGTCCCTCGCGGGCCTCGTGGTGGCGTGCCTTTGGGCGGTGAGCTTCGTGAGCTTCATCGGGGTCATCACGCTGCCGGTCGCGGCGCTGAGCACCGCCGTCCTGGTGGGCGTGGCCAAGCGGCGCGGCGGCGGCGCCGGCGAGGCCATCGCGACCGGCCTCCTCGTTGCCGTCAGCCTGGCCGTGCTGCTGTTCGCCTCGCCGTGGACCGCCGCCGTGCAGTGCGGCGACGGCGTGGTGCGCACGTCGAGCCGTCCGTTCAGCGGGTCCGGCTCCCGCGGCGGCGGCATGTCATCCGCCGACGGGACGGCACGCGGCACGTTCACCGTCGGGGGCGCGACCTACGGCTATCGCTGCGACGGCGGCGAGCTGGTGGAGTTCCGCCGCCTCGGTTAGACGGCGGCGGGTGCCGCCAGCGGGACGGGGCCGCGCTCGTCACGGACGCCCGCCAGGTGCTCGGCGACGCTGCGCTCCGCCTGCGCGCTGCCCCAGCCCTGCGCGGAGGCCAGCAGCGCGGCGACCCGCGGCGCCGCGGAGGCGCCGCCGTCGGCGACGCGGCGCGCCACCTTGAGCCGGCGCTGGAGCACGTCGGCCACGGCCAGCGCGTGCTCCCGCTCCACCGCCCAGCGCGCCTCGACGGCCAGGTAGGGCGCGCCCGGGGCCAGCGGGCCGTCCTCGCCGTGCCGCGCCGCCAGCTCCACCAGCTCCGGCGCGTCGTCGCCGTGGCGCTCCACCAGCCCGCGCGCCAGCGCAGGGTCCACACCCACCCGCTCGCACAGCAGCTCGGTGCGGGCCACCGCCTCGCCGAAGTCGCCCCGCAGGCCCAGGGCGATGCGGCCGGTGCCGCTGCGGCGGCGCGCCTTCGCGCCGCCCAGGTCGTCGGCCAGGCGGTCCACCGCCTCCACCGCCATGGCGCGGTAGGTGGTCAGCTTGCCGCCGGTGACGGTCAGCAGGCCCGGGGTCTCGACCAGGAGCGCGTGGCGGCGCGACAGCCGGTCCGTGCCGACCTCCTTGTCCTGCTCGCCGTGCAGCAGCGGCCGCAGGCCCGCGTACGCGCCGACCGCGTCGGCGGCGGACAGGGCCGTGCCGAACGCGCGGTTCACGGCGGCGCACAGGTAGTCGGCGTCGCGCTGGTCCACGGCCGGGCGGTCCAGCGGCCCGTCGTAGGAGTCGTCCGTGGTGCCGACCAGGACCTGGCCGCCCCACGGGATCAGGAACACCGAGCGGCGGTCGCCGGCCACGGACGGCACCACGCCCGCCGTGCGCACCCGCAGCAGCTCCGCCGGGAACACCAGATGCACGCCCTTGGAGGGGCGCAGCATGGGCGTGCCGGCCTCCGCCATGGCGCGCAGGTCGTCGGCCCACACGCCGGTCGCCGACACCGTCCAGCGCGCCGACACGCCGACGCTGCGCCCGCTGAGGCGGTCGCGCACCGTCGCGCCCACCACGCGGCCGGCGGCGCGGCGCACCTCCACCACCTCCGCACGGGTCAGCACCGTGGCGCCGTGGCGCTCGGCGGCGCGCACCACGGCCAGGACCAGGCGCACGTCGTCGGTGCGGCAGTCGCTGTACTCGTAGCCGAAGCCGTCGAGCTGCGCGGTCAGTCCCGGCAGGCGCTCCACCACGTCGTGGGGCTCCAGGCGGCGGTGGCGGGACGGCCCCCGGAACAGCGCGATCGAGTCGTACATCCACAGGCCGACGCCCAGCAGGCTGGTGCGCTTGCGGCCCTGGTGGGGGATCGTGAAGCGCAGCGGGCGCACCAGGTGCGGGGCCAGCTTGCGCAGCCGTTCGCGCTCGGCCGCGCTCTCGCGGACCAGGCCGAAGCCGTACTGCTCGATGTAGCGCAGGCCGCCGTGCACCAGGCTGGAGGAGCGCGACGAGGTGCCGGAGGCCAGGTCGTCGCGCTCCACCAGGGCCACCCGCAGGCCGCGGGACGCGGCGTCCAGCGCGATGCCTGCGCCGGTGATGCCGCCGCCGACCACCAGGACGTCCCACGGCTGCGCGCCCAGCCGTTCCAGCGCCTCGTCCCGAGGGGCGGGAGGGCGCGCAGGCGGAGGCGGCACGGCCTCGAACTCGTCCATGTGCGCCTCAGTGTAGGCAGCGGCGGCCGCTCTATGATCGCCGCGCCGCCGAACAGGAGCCCGCCCCCGATGCCCACGCCGTACCGCGACCGCCTGGCCCGCGCCGAGCGGGCCATGGCCGCCGCCCGGATCGACGCCCTGCTGGTCGGCGCGGGGGCCGACCTGCGCTACCTGACCGGCTACGTCGCGCCGCCGCTGGAGCGCCTGACGCTGCTGGTCGCGCGCGCCGACGGGGCCCACACGCTGATCGTGCCGCGCCTGGAGCGGGCCGCCGCGGAGGCCCACGCCGACGGCGTGGCGCTGGCGTCCTTCGGCGAGACCGACTCGCCGTACGCGCTGGCGTCCCAGGTGCTCGGCGGGCTGGAGGGCGGCAGCTTCGGCGTCGGCGACCAGCTCTGGTCGATGTTCCTGCTGGGCCTGCAGGACGCCCTGCCCAAGGCCGCCTGGCGACGCGCGACGCCGGTGCTGCGGGAGCTGCGCATGCGCAAGGACGCCGCCGAGCTGGACGCGCTGCGCCGCGCGGCGCAGGCGATCGACCGGGTGCACCGGCGCGTGCCCGCGCTGCTGGCACCCGGGCGCACGGAGACCGAGGTGGCGCGCGACATCGCGGCGGCCATGGTCGAGGAGGGCCACGAGCGCGCCGACTTCACCATCGTGGGCTCCGGGCCCAACGGCGCGTCGCCGCACCACGAGGCCGGCGAGCGGCGCCTGGAGGCCGGCGACGCCGTGGTGGTCGACATCGGCGGGCCCATGCCGGACGGCTACTTCTCCGACTGCACGCGCAACTACGTGGTCGGGCAGGCGCCGGACGGCTACCGGGAGGCCCACGCGGCGCTGGAGGCCGCGCAGCGGGCGGCGTGCGAGGCGGTGCGGCCGGGGGCCAGCGCGGCGTCGGTGGACGCCGCCGCGCGCGAGGTGCTGCGCGAGGCCGGCTACGCCGAGTGGTTCATCCACCGCACCGGGCACGGCATCGGCCTGGACGTGCACGAGGAGCCCTACATCGTGGAGGGCAACGACCTGGTGCTGGAGGCCGGCATGACGTTCTCGGTCGAGCCGGGCATCTACCTGCCGGACCGGTTCGGCCTGCGCATCGAGGACATCGTCGCCGTCACCGGCGACGGCGTGGAGCGGCTCAACACCCTGGAGCGAGAGGCGGTGGTCGCGTGAGCGATCCGACGGACGGGCAGATCCGCGTCGACCGGGCGCGCCTGGAGGAGGTGCAGCCGCTGGCGGCGGAGTACCGGCGGGACGCCTCCCGCCAGGGCAGCACGGTGGAGCCGCCGCTGCCCACCGGCGCGGTGTTCTGGGTGGCGCGCGACGCCGCCCGGGAGATCCTCGGCTACGCCGCCGGGCAGTTGCGCCCGGAAGGCCTGGTGCTGGGGCCGTTCTACGTGCGCGAGCGGGCCCGGCGTCTGGGCGTGGGCCTGAAGCTGCTGCGCGCCATCGAGGAGTGGGCGACGGGCGCGCGTATCCCCGTGGTGGAGGTCTCCGTCGCCGCGGACAACCCCGGCGGCGTGCGCTTCCTGGAGGCGGCCGGCTACCGCACCCGGCGCCTGCTGATGGCGCGCGAGGACGCCGGGACGGGCCTTCCGGAGGACGACGAGGCGGCGGCGGACGCCGCCACCGGCGACGGCGTCACCCGGACCACGCCATGACGGTCGCACGCCTGGAGCCGGAGCAGCGCGACCTGCTGGAGCTGGTGCGCGCGTTCGCGCGCAACGAGGTGCAGCCCAGGGCGGACGCCTACGAGCGCGACGAGCGCTTCCCCGCCGACCTGTTCGCCCAGCTCGGCAAGATGGACCTGGCCGGCCTGCCCTTCGCCGTGGAGGACGGCGGCGGCGGCCAGCCGTTCACGGTGTACCTGCGCGTGGTGGAGGAGCTGTCCCGCGCGTTCATGGCGCTGGGCCTGGGCCTGTCGGTGCACACGCTGTCGACGTGGGCGGTGTCGGCCTACGCGCCGGAGCCGCTGCGCGCCCAGGTGCTGCCGCGCATGACGGCGGGGGACTGGCTGGGCGCCTACTCGCTGTCCGAGCCCGGCAGCGGCTCCGACGCGGCCGGCCTGTCCACGCGCGCGCGCCTGGACGGCGAGCACTGGGTCGTCGACGGCGTGAAGGCCTGGGTGACCCACCAGGGCATCGCGCAGGTCTACGTGCTGATGTGCCGCACCGGCGAGCACAAGACGCGTGGCGTGTCCGCGCTGCTGGTGCCCGGCGACACGCCGGGCCTGTCCTTCCCCGCCGTGGAGCGCAAGATGGGCATGCGCGCCTCGCCGACCGGCCAGCTCGTGTTCGACGGCGCCCGCGTGCCCGCCGCGAACCTGCTGGGCGAGGAGGGCGAGGGCTTCAAGATCGCCATGGCCGCCCTGGACGGCGGCCGGCTGGGCATCGCCGCCGCGTCCGTCGGCCTGGCGCAGCGCTGCCTGGACGAGTCGGTCGCCTACGCGCGCCAGCGCACCCAGTTCGGCCGCCCCATCGCCGACTTCCAGGGCGTGGCGTTCATGCTCGCCGACATGGCCACCGCCGTGGAGGCCGCGCGCGCCCTGTACCTGGAGGCCGCCGACCGCCGCGACCTGGGCCTGGCCTACGCCAGGCTGGCGGCCATGGCGAAGCTCTCGGCCAGCGACACCGCGATGAAGGCGGCCGTGGACGCGGTGCAATTGCACGGCGGCTACGGCTACACCGAGGACTACCCGGTGGAGCGGCTCATGCGCGAAGCCAAGATGCTGCAGATCGTGGAGGGCACCAACCAGGTGCAGCGCATGGTGATCTCCCGGGACCTGCTGCGCGACGGCGCCTGAGCGGTGCCTGCGACCCCGCACGGCCCGCGCGACCGGACCACCGTCCGGCGGGCGCTCGGGGCGGGAGCGGCCGTCTGGGCGGCTTGCCTGGCGCTGTGGACGCTGCTGGGGGTGGCGGGCACGCCCGGCCTCGAGCACGTGCCGTTGTACGCGGCCCTGGGCGCCCCGTTCGCGGGCATCGCCGCGGCGCTGTGGCTGTGGCTGGCCATCCTGCTCGACGTGCTGGCGGGGGAGCGGCCCAGCCGGCGGCGCTGGCTGTGGGCGGCCGGGCTGACGGTGGTGACGGCGTTCGTGCTGCCGGTGATGCTCAGCGTCGCGTTCGCGATCTGACCGTGCCGCCTCGCTAGGGTTGGGCGCATGCCCGAGTTCACCTGCGCCGAGTGCGGCAGCGCCTTCAGCCTGCCGGACGCGGTCCTGGCCAAGTACCCCGGCTGGACGCCGCGCCAGTGCCGGTCCTGCCGGGACGCCGGCGGCGGCGCCGCGGCCAAGGCGCCCACAGCCAAGGCGCCCACAGCCAAGGCGCCCGCGGCGGCGCGGGGCGGGCGCAAGCGCCGCGCCGTGGAGGAGAACCTGCCGGTCGCCGAGGTGCTGGCGCGCCACGCCGGCGGCCCGCAGGACGGCGTGTTCACCGACG
>DATMKC010000010.1:0-18215 GCA_035553555.1 Egibacteraceae bacterium
GCCCTGGTCAGGGTAATCCTGAAGCATTGCAACAATCAACGATCGAACGATTTTTACATCGGCTACATCGGCGCGGACTACTCCGGCTGGTGCCGCGAAGCCGGCTTCAAGAACGTCGAGGTGCTGCCGCTCACGGGACGGGCGAGCGCCCAAGTCGTCCAGACATTGCGGGACGTGGTCGATGACGGTCTGCCCGGATATCACGAACCTGCGGACGAGCCGTTCGTCATCGCCAAAGGCACCCCGCCGACGTTCCGTGACGCCCTGCTCGCATGGGAGGAACGCCACCAGGAGCGGGTCCGCCTCTGGGGCGGAGGATCGGTTCCGTCTCGGCCTAGCCGTTCTCGCGGCTCCGATGGAACAACGGACTCCCACGGCGTGGCGATTCGTGGCGACCCATGCCAGATTGATGACTCCGATGCCGCGTCAGCAGCCCTTCGCTAGGCGCCTAGGTTCCACACGGGGGCAACGCGGTACGGCCGGGGAAGGTGGCACTGCGATAGAGCGGTATGTAAGCCAGATCCTCCGACTTCCTCTCGGTCAGGAGGGGTCGAGGGCGTAGGCCGCCTCGGCGTGCTGGCTCTGGTCGATGCCCTCCTGCTCCTGCTCGGGCGTGACCCGGATGCCCATGACGAGGTCGATCGCCTTGGCCAAGAGCAGCGACACGACGAAGCTGAAGGCCAGCGTCACGGCGCTCGCGACCGCCTGGATGCCCAGCAGCTCCCCGCCGCCGCCGTACAGCAGCCCCTCGCGCGTGACCAGCTCGTTCACCGAGGAGGTCGCGAACAGGCCCAGCAGCACGGAGCCGATCAGCCCGCCCACCAGGTGCACGCCGACCACGTCGAGCGAGTCGTCGTAGCCCAGCCGGAACTTGAGCTGTACCGCGAACAGGCAGACCGCGCCGGTGACGAAGCCGATGGCCAGCGACGCCAGGGGCTCCACGAACCCGGCGCACGGCGTGATCGCGACCAGCCCGGCCACCGCGCCGGACGCGGCGCCCAGCGTGGTCGCGTGCCCGGTCTTCAGCCGCTCCGCCAGCATCCAGCCCAGCATGGCGGCGGAGGCGGCCAGGAAGGTGTTCATCAGCGCCTGCGCGGCCAGCCCGTTGGCGGCCAGCGCCGAGCCGGCGTTGAAGCCGAACCAGCCGAACCACAGCATCCCCGTGCCCAGCAGCGTCAGCGGCAGGCTGTGCGGATGCATGGCCTCCTGCGGCCAGCCGCGGCGCCTGCCGAGCACCAGCACCAGCGCGAGCGCGGCCGCGCCCGCGTTGATGTGCACGACCGCGCCGCCCGCGAAGTCCAGCGCGCCCATGTCGGCGAGCCAGCCGCCGCCGAACACCCAGTGCGCGACGGGGGCGTAGACGACCACCAGCCACACGCCGATGAACAGCAGGTACGCGCCGAACTTCATGCGCTCGGCCACGGCGCCGCTGATCAGCGCGGGCGTGATCACCGCGAAGGTCATCTGGTAGGCGGCGAACAGCACGAACGGGATGGTCAGCCCCAGCCCCGGCTCCATGCCGACGCCGCGCAGCCCCGCGAACTCCAGGCTGCCGAGCCACCCTGCGTCGCCGAAGCTGCCGAACGCCAGGCTGAACACGCCCAGCGCCCACAGCACCGCCAGCAGGCCCATGGCGCTGAAGCTCATCATGAGCATGTTGAGCGCGCTCTTGCCGCGCACCATGCCCCCGTAGAAGAAGGCGAGGCCCGGGGTCATGAACAGCACCAGGGCCGTGGACATGAGCATCCACGCGGTATCGCCGGTGTCCATGGCAACTCCCACCAGTCGTCGTGACACACGAAGTCAGCGGCGAGCGTGCAGGGTGACTGTTACGAGGCGGTTTCCCCGCCGTTTCCCCCCTGGATCAGTTCGGGAACGGCAGGGCGGCGTAGGCGTCCAGAGCGCCGGGGTTGGCCAGCGCGTCGCGGTTGTCGACGGGCTCGCCGGTGATCATGGAGCGCACGGCCTTCTCGACCTTCTTGCCGCTGATCGTGTACGGCACCTCGGGCACGGCGAACACGTGCGCGGGCACGTGCCGCGGGGTGGTGGCCGCCCGGATGGTCGCGCGGATGCGGCCGGTCAGCTCCTCGTCCAGCGCGCTGCCCTCGCCGAGCACCACGCACAGCACCACCTCGACGTCGCCGTCCACGGGCCGGCCGACCACGATGGCGTCGGCGACCTCCGGCATCCCCTCGATCGCGCGGTAGATCTCCGCGGTGCCGATGCGCACACCGCCCGGGTTGAGCGTCGTGTCGCTGCGGCCGTAGATCACCACCCCGCCGGACGGGCGGATCTCGACGAAGTCGCCGTGGGTCCACACGCCCGGGAACGCGTCGAAGTAGGCCTTGCGGTAGCGCTCGCCGTCGGGGTCGTCCCAGAACCCGACCGGCATCGACGGGAACGGCTTGGTGCAGACCAGCTCGCCCTTCTCGCCGTACACGGGGGTGCCGTCCGGCGCGAACGCCTCCACGGCCATGCCCAGGCCGCGCGACTGCAGCTCGCCGCGGCGCACGGGCAGCAGCGGGTTGCCGGCCGCGAAGCAGCCGATCAGGTCCGTGCCGCCGCTGATGGACGCGAGCTGCAGGTCCGGCCGGCCGGGATCGGCCGGCACGTTGGCGTACACCCAGTCGAACTGCTCCGGGTTCAGCGGCGAGCCGGTGGACAGCAGCGCGCGCACCTTCGACAGGTCGGCGGCGTCGCGGGGGACCAGGCCGGCGTGCTCGCACGCGGCCAGGAACTTGGGGCTGGTGCCGAAGTGCGTCACGCGGGTGCGGGCCGCCATGCGCCACAGCGCCTCCGGCCCCGGGTGGGTCGGGCTGCCGTCGTACAGCACGACGCAGGCGCCGGCGGCAAGGCCGGAGACCAGCCAGTTCCACATCATCCAGCCGCAGGTGGTGAACCAGAAGATCCTGTCGCCCGGCCCCACGTCGCTGTGCAGGCGGTGCTCGACCAGGTGCTTGACCAGCGTGCCGCCGGCGCCGTGGACGATGCTCTTGGGCACCCCGGTCGTGCCCGAGCTGTACATGATGTACAGCGGGTGGTCGGGCGGAAGCGGCACGAACTCGGGCACGTCGGGGCCGTCGGCGGCGAGCTCGGCGAACGTCGTGGCCGGGCGGTCCAGGCCGGCGAGCCCCTGGCCGACGAAGTCGAACACCACGACGTGCTCGATCTCGCCGATGCGCGCCAGGACCGGCTCCACCTTGTCGCGCAGGCTGAACGCGTTGCCGTTGTAGCGGTAGCCGTCCGCGGTCACGAGCACCTTGGGCCGGATCTGCCCGAAGCGGTCGACCACGCCCATCGGGCCGAAGTCGGGGGAGCACGACGACCAGATCGCGCCGCTGGCCGTGGTGGCCAGCATCAGCACCAGCGTCTCCAAGGCGTTGGGCACCAGCGCCGCGACGCGGTCGCCCACGCCGACGCCCAGGGCGCGCAGGCCGGTCTGCGCCCGCGCGACGAGGGCGCGCAGCTCCCGGGCGCTCACGACGCGGTCCTCGCGACCCTCGCCCGTGGCGATCACCGCGGGCGACTCGTCGTCGCGCCGCAGGAGGTGCTCGGCGAAGTTCAGCCGCGCGCCGGGGAACCACTCGGTGCCCGGCATGCGGGGCTCGCCCATGACGCGGTCGTACGGGGTGCTCGCGATCACGCCCAGCTCGTCCCAGACGTGGCCCCAGAAGCCGGGCAGGTCCTCGACGGACCAGGCGTACAGCGCCTCCCAGTCCGCGGGTGCGCCGGGCGCACCCTGGCGGAAGCGCTCCATCGCGCTGGCCGAGACCCGTTCGGGCGACGGCGTCCAGATGACCTCTCCGACGGGGCCGCTCACCTAGCCGCGGTCGTGGATCTTGGTGTACTCGCGCTGGCTGGCGCCCACGTAGACCTGGCGCGGCCGCCCGATGCGGGTCTCGTCGTCGGTGATCATCTCGCGCCACTGCGCGACCCAGCCGGGCAGGCGGCCCAGCGCGAACAGCACCGGGTACATGTTCAGCGGCAGGCCCATCGCCCGGTAGATCAGGCCGGAGTAGAAGTCCACGTTGGGGTACAGCTTCTTCTCGACGAAGTAGTCGTCCTTCAGGGCCGCCTCCTCCAGCTCGCGCGCGACCTGGAACAGCGGGTCGTCGCCGACCAGCTTGCCGATGATGCGGTCGGCGGTCTGCTTGATGATCCGCGCGCGCGGGTCGTAGTTCTTGTAGACGCGGTGCCCGAAGCCCATGAGTCGGAACGGGTCGTTGCGGTCCTTGGCCTTGGCGATGTACTTGGCGCTGTTGCCGCCGTCGGCCAGGATCTCCTCCAGCATCTCCACCACGGCCTGGTTCGCGCCGCCGTGCAGGGGCCCCCACAGCGCGGTGATGCCCGCCGCGATGGAGGCGAACAGGTTCGCGTGCGTGCTGCCGACCAGGCGCACCGTGGACGTCGAGGCGTTCTGCTCGTGGTCGGCGTGCAGGACCAGCAGCAGGTTCAGCGCGTCGGCGACGTCCGGGTCGACCTCGTAGGTCTCGGCCGGGACCGCGAACATCATGTGCAGGAAGTTCTCCGCGAAGCCGAGACGGTTCTGTGGGTAGACGTAGGGCTGGCCGATGGACTTCTTGTACGCGAACGCCGCCACGGTGGGCAGCTTGGCCATCAGGCGGTACGTGGAGATCTCGACGTCGTCGGGGTCGAAGGGATCGTGACTGTCCTGGTAGAAGGTCGACAGCGCCGAGGTTGCCGCCGAGAGGATCGCCATGGGGTGCGCGTTCTTGGGGAAAGCGTCGAAGAAGCGGCGCATGTCCTCGTGCAGCAGCGTGTGATGGGTGATCTGGTGAGTGAACGACTCGAGCTCGTCCCTGGTGGGCAGCTCCCCGTAGATCAGCAGGTAGCTGGTCTCCAGGAACGTGGAGTGCTGCGCGAGCTCCTCGATCGGGTAGCCCCGGTAGCGCAGGATCCCCGCCTCACCGTCCAGGTAGGTGATCGCGCTGCGCGTGGAGCCGGTGTTGGCGAATCCCGGGTCGTAGGTGATCAGCCCCGTGCCGGCGCGGAGCTTGCCGATGTCGATGGCGCGCTCCTCCTCGGTACCGACGATCATCGGTGCCTCGAAGACCTGGCCGTCGATCTCGATGCGTGCGTGGTCGCTCATGCCCTCTTCCCCTGTGGGCCCACCGCGTCCGGGGTCTCCGGCCGGCGCGAGCCCTGGTCGTCTACGGCTGCGGGTCGGCAGTCCGGCGCCGTTGCCGCGCTGCACCACATGCAAGCCTACTGCGTCCTCCGGCCGCTCAACGTAGCCCGACACCGCCCGTGCCGGGGACGGGGGCGCCCGTGAGCGGGGGTCAGGCGGATGCCCTGCCGGCGGGCGCCTCCCGGCGCCTGCGCGGCTGCCTGGAGCAGCTCTACCCAGGGGCGGACATCGACAGACTCCTGCGGCGGCTGGAGGGCATGGCGGCGGCGTTCCAGGTGGAGCGGCGGATGCTGGGGGCCAGGCCGCGCGAGACCGCGGCGCTGTTCGACGAGCGCGACGTGCTGCTGATCACCTACGGCGACCAGGTGCGCCGCGACGGGAGCCCGCCGCTGCGCACGCTGCACGACTTCCTGCGCCGGCGCTTCGGCGACACGCTGACCGGGGTGCACCTGCTGCCGTTCTTCCCGTCCACCTCCGACGGCGGCTTCGCCGTGGCCGACTACGAGGCCGTGGACCCGGAACTGGGGGACTGGGACGACATCCGCCGCTTCGGGCGCGACTTCCGCCTCATGGTCGACGCGGTGTTCAACCACACCTCCGCGTCGCACCCGTGGTTCACGGGCTGGTGCGCGGGCGACCCCGCGTACGCGGACTTCTACGTGACCGCCGACCCGGGCACCGACCTGTCCGGCGTGACGCGGCCCCGTCAGCACCCGCTGCTGACCAAGTTCGACCACGCCGACGGGGAGCGCTGGGTCTGGACCACGTTCTCGGCGGATCAGGCGGACCTCAACTTCGCGAACCCGGAAGTGCTGCTGGCCACCACCGAGGTCCTGCTGGACTACGTGGCCAACGGTGCCGGCATCATCCGCCTCGACGCGGTGGCCTACCTGTGGAAGGAGGTGGGCACCAGCTGCATCCACCACACCGGCACGCACACGATCATCCGCCTGTGGCGCGCGCTGCTGGACGCCGTGGCCCCCGGGACGCTGATCGTCACGGAGACGAACGTGCCGCACCTGGAGAACATCTCCTACTTCGGCGACGGGCACGACGAGGCGCACGTGGTGTACCAGTTCCCGCTGGCGCCGCTGGTGCTGTCGGCGTTCCACCTGGCCGACGCCGGCACGCTGACGGACTGGGCGGCCGGGCTGTCCACGCCGAGCGAGGAGACCACGTTCCTCAACTTCCTGGGGTCCCACGACGGCATCGGGGTGCGCCCCGTGGAGGGCATCCTCACGCACGCCGAGATCCAACAGCTCGTGGCCCTGGCGACCGCACACGGCGGCGGCGTGTCCTACAAGGCCAACCCCGACGGGACCCTGAGCCCCTACGAGCTCAACTCGGTGTACTTCGACGCGCTGACGGAGGTGGACAGCCGCGAGTCGATGGAGGTGCAGGTGCGGCGGTTCCTGTCGGCGCAGTCCATCCTGCTGGCGCTGCCCGGGGTCCCGGCGATCTACGTGCAGGCGCTGCTGGGCAGCCGCAACTGGGTCGAGGGCGTGGAGCTGACCGGGCATCTCCGGTCGATCAACCGGCAGAAGTTCCCGCTGGAGGAGCTGGAGCGCGAGCTCGACGATCCCCGCACGCTGCGCCATCAGGTGTCCACGCGCCTGGCCGAGCGCATCCGCACGCGCACCGGCGAGCCCGCGTTCCACCCGAACGCCGCGGCGCGCGTCCTGCAGGCCGGCTCCAAGGTGTTCGCGATCCAGCGGGAGGCGGTCGACGGCTCCTCGGCGGTGGTGTGCCTGCACTCGCTGTCCGGCCGGCGCGAGCCCGTGGTGGTCGGGCCGGACGAGGGCCTGTCGGTGGCGGGGGAGTTCCGGGACCTCTGCGCGGAGCGGGGCGCCTCGACCGACGCCGCCGGCGTGCTGCACGTGGAGCTGGAGCCCTACGGCGTCGCCTGGCTCAAGCGCCTCTGAACCCGGGGTGTGTCGACTGGATCATCGTCACATTGACTGAGTCGACACACCCCGGGTCACGCTTGGCGGAGCGGGGGGCGTTCGATGATGGGGACCTCGCGCTCGGCGGGCTGGATGCGGCCGCGCTCGTCGCGCACGAACTGCACGTAGCGCTCGCTGGCCTCGGCCAGCTCGCGCGGCAGCCGGCCCTCGTCGGCCAGGCGGGCGATCGCCACCTGCACGATGCCGTAGGCCATGCGGCTCAGCGCGTCCATCGCCTGGTTGCGGTGCACGCGCTCGGAGACGTCCACCTGCGCGATCGCGTCGATGCCGGAGCCGGCCAGCGTGTCCACCAGCATCCCGATCTCCACGCCGTAGCCGGTGAAGAACGGGATGGACTCCAGCAGCTCCCGCCGCCCGGCGTACTCGCCGGACAGCGGCTGCACCAGCCCCGCCAGCTCCGGCCAGAACAGGTTCAGCAGCGGCCGCGCCATGAGCTCGGTGACGCGGCCGCCGCCGGTGGCGTGCAGCACGTCGCCCATCTGCACGGGACGCTCGTAGAACGCCTTGACCAGCTGCACCTGCGGCTCCACCAGCAGGGGGCCGAGCAGCCCCCAGACGAAGCGCGGGTCCGGGTTGCGGATGTCGGTGTCCACGAACACGACGATGTCGCCGGTGGTCACGGTGAGGCTGCGCCACAGCGCGTCGCCCTTGCCCAGCGTGGGGCCCAGGTCCGGCAGCACGTCGGCGTCCTGGTGCACGCGGGCGCCCGCCGCGGCGGCGATGTCGGCGGTGTCGTCGCCGGAGCCGCCATCGATGAGGACGATCTCGTCGATCAGGGTGCCCTCGAGCTCGCGGACGGCCTGGATGACGCCGGCCACGGTGTCGGCCTCGTTGAACGATGGCAGCACCACGCTCACGGTGGTGCCGGCCTCCTCCTTGCGGCGGCGGAGGTCGGCGATGTCGAAGTCGTCGGTGTGGAACGTCCGGCGGGCGAACCAGTCGGCCAGGGGGCCCTCCATGCGCTTGTTGCGTGGTGTGGCGCTCACGCGCTGCCCTCCCGCATCGTGCGCCCTACTCGACCGTGACCGTGCCTTCCATGCCCGAGGAGCGGTGCCCGGGAACGTCGCAGAAGTAGGTGTAGGTCCCCGGCTCCAGCTCGTAGGTGTCGCTCGCGGACTCGCCGCCGGCGGCCTCGACCTTCACGTCGGTGCCCTCGAAGACCACGTTGTGCGGTGCGCCGCCCTCGTTGACGATCGCGATCACCTGCTCGCCGGCCGGGATCGTCTCCGGCGCCTGCGAGAAGTCGATGTCGACCGCCACGAACACGTGGGCGCCCTCGGGCAGCTCGGCGGCGGCCGGCGCCTCCGCCGGCTCCTCGGCGGGCTCCTCCTCGGCGTGGTGCAGCTCCCGCATGCCGGCTTGGGCGCCCAGCACGCCGGCCACGCCGACGGACAGCAGCCCGATGGTCAGCCCGACGCCGAGCGCCTTGGAGCTGATGCGCGGGCGGGCGGTCACCATGCCGGCGACGGCCAGCAGGTACAGGGCCACGAACAGCGCGATGAAGTTCGACGCCGCCTCGCTGACGGCGAGCAGCACGCGCGACAGCGCGAACGCGAACCCGATGATGCCCGCCCCCGCCAGCAGCGGCAGGAGGATCGGGAGCAGGACCCGGTTGCGGAAGTCGGAGTTCATGGCTTGCTTCGTCCCTTTCTGGACTGCCCGGCGGTGCAGCGGTTAGCGGGCGCCCTGGCCGGCCGGCTCCAGGCCGGCCTCCAGGTCGCGCCAGTACAACGGGTCGGGGCCGCCGGTGCGCTCCTGCGTCGCCCAGCGGAAGAACAGCACCGTGATGACGCCCCAGATCAGGAACCCGCCGCCGATCTTCATCAGCAGGCCGGCGATCTGCTGGTCGTCGATCGCGCTCAGGCCGAACGCGCGCGTGGCCGTGTCGTAGGCGGCGTAGATCGGGGCGTGGGAGAACGTCAGGAAGCTCGCGGGCACCGTCGGCACGATCGACTGCGCGAACAGGAACAGCATCCGGCCGGTGGGCGACAGGTGCGGCAGCTCCGGCAGCGGCGACAGCACGGGCCACCACATCACCAGGGAGGCCAGCACCCACGCGATGTGCATGGCGAAGTGCGCGATCTCGCTGTGCACGCTCGCGTTGACCATGAACGGCGCGTGGTACACGGCGATCCAGCCGTTGAAGATCGCCAGCGCCACCAGCGGCCGGGTGGCGGTGCGCCAGACGGCCCGCACCGGTGCGGGGGACAGCAGCCTGCGCCACAGCCAGCCCGGCACGCCCAGGATCAGCAGCGGCGCCGAGACCAGCGAGTAGATGGTGTGCTGGAGCATGTGCGCGCTGAACAGGTGCTCGGACAGGCCGTGGATGGGGTAGTCGGAGGCGATCCACAGCGTCAGCACGCCGGCGACGAACGCCTGCTTGTGCCGGCGCGACGCCGGCGTCCGCCCGGGCGCCAGGCGCGGGCCCCACGCGGCAAGCGCGTAGAAGTACCCGCCCAGCAGCAGGATCCCGAGCAGCCACGCGTCGGGATGGGGCTGCCAGCGGAGCGGGTCGGCGGGGCTCATCGCGCTAGCCCGAGATCACCAGGACGACGGAGAACACCACGCCGGCCAGGGCCACGCCGGTGAAGAACAGCCGCCGGAACACCTTGTGGTCGAAGCGCAGGTGCATGAACCACAGGATCACCAGCACGAACTTCAGCACGGTCAGGAAGAGCAGCGCCGGGACCTCCACCGCGGAGGCGATGTCGGCGAAGAACAGCGACACCTCGATCGCGGTGAGCAGCGCCAGGATCGCGCCGATCTCGATGTACTGGCCGACGCCTGGGTGGGAGTCGTGCTCGTCGTGCGCAGGGTGTTCAGCAGCCATGGGTCTCCGCGCTCCTTAGCCGGCCGGGATGAGGTAGACGACCGTGAAGATCACGATCCAGACGATGTCGACGAAGTGCCAGTACAGGCCGATGTTCTCCACCAGCGGCGCGTGCACCACCGGCTTCACGCGCCCGCTCAGCGACATCGCCCACAGGGACACCAGCATGAGGATGCCGAAGGCCACGTGGAAGCCGTGGAAGCTGGTCAGCACGAAGAACGCCGAGCTGAACGGGCTGGTGTCCAGCTTCATGCCCTCGGCCACGAACACCGTGAACTCGTAGAACTGGCCGGCCAGGAACGTCGAGCCCAGCAGGGCGGTGCCCAGGGTCCACGTGCGGAACTTGCGCATGTCGCCTTCCTGGATGGCCGCCAGCGCCAGCACCATCGACAGCGACGACATCAGCAGGATGAACGTCGACACCGACGTGAACGGGATGTCGAAGATCTCCGGCCCGGGGCCGCCGTTGGTGCGGTCCAGGTACATCAGGTACGTGCTGATGAGCGCGCCGAAGAACAGGCACTCGGAGCCGATCAGCGCCCACATGCCCATCTTGTTGTTGGACAGCCCCATGGAGGTGTGGTGCTCGCCGGTGCCCCCCGCATCCGAATGGGCCTCGGTGGCCGCGGTCACGTCCGCCATCAGTGCGTCTCCTCCGCGCTCGGCTCGAGCACCCAGCCGGCGATGCCGCCGAAGATCACCAGACCGCCGAGCGCGATCAGGATGGTGCTGTCGAAGATCACGCCCCAGCCGCCGATCGGCATGCCGGCGGCCACGATCAGCGGGTACCAGGACGGGTCCGGCATGTGGATCGCGGCGTGCCCGCCGGACTCGCCCACTGGTTCGTGGTGCGCGGGGTCGGGCTCGGCCGCCTCGGCCGGCACGTCGGCCGCGTGGTCTTGCCCCGGCTCATGCCGGTGGTCTTGGCTGGCGCCGGCGGGCACCTTCTCCGGCTCGCCCTCGTGCGTGCTGCCGTACTTGCGGAACCAGGCCTCGTCGCGCTCTTGCACGATGGGGATCTCGTCGAAGTTGTGCGCCGGCGGCGGCGAGCTGGTCAGCCACTCCAGCGTGCGCGCGTCCCAGGGGTCCGCGCCGGCCGTCTTCGGCCCGCGCAGGCTGGTCGCCAGGTTGTACAGGTACACCAGCACGCCGACCGCCAGCAGCAGCGCGCCGGCGGTCTCGATGCGGTTCATCAGCTCCCAGCCCATGCCCTCCGGGTAGGTCGCCGTGCGCCGCGGCATGCCGTTCAGGCCCACGATGTGCATGGGGCCGAACGTGAGGTTCATGCCCACGAAGAAGATCCAGAAGTGCAGCTTGCCGAGCTTGTCGTTCATGAACTTCCCGGTGACCTTCGGGAACCAGTAGTAGGCCCCGGAGAAGAAGCCCATGAGCGCGCCGCCGAACAGCACGTAGTGGAAGTGCGCCACCACGTAGTAGGTGTCGGTCTGCTGGTAGTCGTGGGGCACGACGCCGTGCGTGACGCCGGACAGGCCGCCGATGGTGAACAGCGACACCAGGCCGATGGCGAACAGCATGGGGGTGGGGAAGCGCAGCTTGCCGCCCCACATCGTGCCCATCCAGTTGAAGATCTTGATGCCGGTGGGCACCGCGATGAACATCGTGGTGAGGCCGAACGCGGCGTTGGCCACCGGGCCCAGGCCCACCGCGAACATGTGGTGCGCCCACACGCCCCAGCCCATGAAGCCGATCGCGATGCCGGAGAACACCACGGCCGTGTAGCCGAACAGCGGCTTGCGGCTGAACGTCGGCAGCACCTCGCTGACGATGCCGAAGGCCGGCAGGATCAGGATGTAGACCTCCGGATGGCCGAACAGCCAGAACATGTGCTGCCACAGGATCGGGTCGCCGCCCGCGGAGGGCCGGAAGAAGTTGGCCCCGAAGGCGCCGTCGAACATGAGCTGCCACAGCGCCACGCCGATGATCGGCAGCGCGAACAGCAGCAGGAACGCGACCACCAGCGTCATCCAGGTGAACACCGGCATGCGCAGCAGCGTCATGCCCGGGGCGCGCATGTTGAAGGTGGTCACGATGAAGTTGATCGCCGATGCCAGCGACGCGATGCCGGCGATCTGCAAGCCGATGGAGTAGAAGATCATGCGGCTCATCTCGGCGCCGGCCGTGCCGACGGTCTGGCCGATCGGGTCACCGCCCAGCAGCGACAGCGGCGCGTAACCGAACCAGCCGCCGTCGGGCATGCCGCCCAGGAACAGGCTGGAGTAGGTGAAGATGCCCGCGGCCAGGAACACCCAGTAGCTGAACCCGTTCAGGCGCGGGAACGCGACGTCGCGCGCGCCGATCTGCAGGGGCAGCAGGTAGTTCATGAACGCCGAGCCCAGCGGCATGACCACGAAGAAGATCATGGTGAGCCCGTGCATGGTGAACAGCTGGTTGTACTGGTCGTAGGTCAGCACGGAGCTGTTCGGCCCGGCGAGGTGGATGCGGATCAGCAGCGCTTCGAGGCCGCCGACCAGGAAGAAGAACATCGCCGTGAAGAAGTACAGGATGCCGATCTTCTTGTGGTCGACGGTGGTGAACCAGCTGGCCGGGCCGGTGGTGGCCCGGGGGCGCCGGAACAGGCTGCCGCCGGTTGAGGGCTTCTCGGCGATCGCGGTCATTCGAGCTTCTCCCTGACAGGGTTGGGGGTTGGCGGCGTCGGCGTTACTTCAGGCTCTGCAGGTAGGCGACCAGCGCCTCGATCTGCTCTTCCGACAGGCCCAGGTTGGGCATCTGCGCGCCCTGCTTCACCGACTGCGGGTCGCGCAGCCAGGCGGCGAGCTGTTCGGCGTCGCTGTTGTCGAACAGGCCGCCGGCGAAGATGGAGCGGCTGGCGAAGTGGGTCAGGTTCGGGCCCACCCGCACGCCGGCCGCGCCGCCGCCGGAGGTCTCGTAGCCGTTGATCGCGTGGCAGGCGATGCAGCCGGCCGTCTCGAACAGCTCCTTGCCCTGCGCCGCCAGGCCGCTCTGGCCGTCGAAGGCGGGCTCGGCCTGCGCGGTCAGCCACTCCTCGAAGTCGCCCGGGTCGTGGGCGACCACCTCGAAGCGCATCACGGCGTGGCCGATGCCGCAGAACTCCGCGCACTGGCCCTCGTAGCGGCCGGGGTTGTCCGCCTCGATGTACATCGTGCGGACGTGGCCCGGCACCACGTCCTGCTTGCCGGCCAGCTTCGGCACCCAGAAGGAGTGGATCACGCCGTCCAGCGACTGCGGGTTGCGCTCGTCGGACTCCTCACCGGGGACCACGGAGTCCGGGATCTGCGGCGACAGCGCCTCCATGGACAGGAACACGGGGCGCCCGGTGGGGATGTGCAGCTCGTTGGCGGTGACGACCCCCTGGCCCTCCTCGCCGGTGTACTCGAACTCCCACCAGAACTGCTTGCCGATCACGCGCACCTGCAGCGCGTCGTCGGGCTCGTCGGCCAGCGCGAAGATCGTGCGCGTGGTCGGCACCGCGATGATCGCCAGGATCAGCGCCGGGATGATCGTCCACAGCAGCTCCAGCTTGGTGTTGCCGTGGAGCTGGTGGGGGATCGCCGTGTCGTCGCCCCGGCTGCGGAAGCGCCACATCACCACGAGCAGGCCAAGCTGCACGAACACGAACACCCCGATGGCGATGGGGTAGACGATGTCCCAGAGCTGGTCCTGCTGGCGCGCGACCGGCCCCTCGGGGGACAGCGCGTCCTGCGGGAGATCGGCGTTGGCGCAGCCGGCCAGCAGCAGCATGGCGACGGCGAGCAGCGCCCATCCGATCAGACCGGACCGGCGGGGGCGACCAGCCCTCATGGGTTCCTCCAGCTCGAAGTGACGGCGTTGTGATTCACCCGTGCGCACGCCGCGGGCGGCCATAGTTTGTCAGACGAGGTGCGCCCTTGCCCAAACGGCGCACCGCGCGGGTTCCACGCGGGCCCGCGGCATGCGCCAAGATCGCACGGCGCGGGCCAGACGCGACGTCAGGATCGACAGGATGCGGGGCACGGCCGAAACCGACGTGGAGACCGGGCTGCGGCGCGTCGTCGTGGGCTTCCGGGCCGCCGCCGTGCTGTGGATGGCGCTGCTGCTGCTGGTCGGCGGGCTGCCGCCCGGGCTGCGTCCGGCGCTCGCCGCCGCAGGCGTGCTGGGGCTCGCGGGCGCGTGGGCGTTCCTCACCGCGCTGCTCGCCGCGGCCCGGCCGGACGCGCTGCGCTCCTGGGCTTGGCTGGCCGTGGACACGCTGGTCGCCGCCGTGGTGGTGCTCGGCGCGGTGATCGTGGCCGCCGCGGGCTCCTTCGCCGTGGCCGTGGCCGTGCCCGTGGCCGCGTTCGCGGGCGGCTACCCGTTCTCGGCGGTGCTGCTGGGCGGCTGGGCGCGCGGCGTGCCGGGCGGGCTCGCGGCCGCGTCGGTGCTGTCGGCCGCCACCGTGGCCCGGGACGCCGCGGGCGCGCGGGGCTGGACCCTGGAGGACTCGCTGCCCGCGACGCTCGTCTACCTGGCGGGCGCGCTGGTGACCGCCTGGGGCGTGCGCGTGCTGCGGCGCCAGGACGCCGAGCGGCGCACCGCGCTGCTGGCGCTGGCGGAGGAGCGCGCCGCCACGGCGCGCGAGCGCGAGCGTGCGGAGACGGCCGCGCACCTGCACGACTCGGTGCTGCAGACGCTGGCGCTGGTGCAGCGGCGCGCCGAGGACCCGGCCGCCGTGCGCGCGCTCGCCCGCGAGCAGGAGCGCGAGCTGCGCGCCTGACTGTCCGGCGGGCCGGCGAGCGGAGGCAGCGCGGCGGCGGCCCTGGAGGAGCGCTGCGCAGAGGTCGAGCGCGACCACGGCGTGCGGGTGGACGTGGTGGTCAGCGGCGACCGCGCGCTGGACGAGCCGCTGGCCGCGCTGGTGTCCGCCGCGGCCGAGGCCGTGCGCAACGCGGCCCGCCACTCCGGCGCGCCGGAGGTCGCGGTGTACGTCGAGCTTGGCGCGCAGCCGGTGGTGTTCGTGCGCGACCGCGGCCGCGGCTTCGACCCGGACGCGGTGCCGCCCGACCGGCGCGGCATCGCCGAGAGCGTGCGCGGCCGGCTGCGCCGCCACGGCGGGCAGGCGCTGCTGCGCACCGCGCCGGGGCAGGGCACCGAGTGGGAACTGCGGCTGGGGGCGTCGTGACGCGCGAGCCGGCCACCCCGGAGGACTTGCGGCGCGCCGCCGCCGCCGTGGTCGCAGCGCTGTGGCCGCACCGCGATGGCGACTGGCAGGTGCGCGCGGGCGAGCTGGACTGGACCTGCCTGGACACGCTGGGCCACACCGTGGACGCGCTGCGCTTCTACGCGGCCAACCTGGCCACGCGCACGCGCGTGCGGCGGGCCTACCCGTGGGCGGAGGCCTTCGGCGGCACGCCGGAGGTGTGGCTGCTGGCGCTGGAGGCGACCGCGGAGCTGCTGGCGGTGGTCGCCGAGACCACGGCGGATGACGACCGGGCGTTCCACCCGGCGGGCCTGGCCGACGCCGAGGGCTTCCTGGCCATGGGCTGCGACGAGGTGCTCGTCCACGGCGCCGACGTCGCGCAAGGGCTCGGCGTCGCGCTGGAGGCGCCCGACGACGTGGCCGCGCTCGTGCTCGCGCGGCTGTTCCCGTGGGTGGAGCCGGGCGACGGCGAGCGGGCCTGGGACCTGCTGCGCTGGGCCAACGGGCGCACCGAGCTGCCGGGGCGTGCGAGGCTGGGGCCAGACTGGTGGTGGCACTGCGCGCCGTTGGACGAGTGGGACGGCTCCGGGCCCCGCCGGCGCAGCGAGCCCCCGCCGCGATAGGAGCAGCCGTGGCGCTGTCCGTGTTCCTGGTCGACGACCACCGCCTGTTCCGCTCCGGCATCCGGGCGGAGCTGGCCGGGCGCCTGCACATCGTGGGCGAGGCGGGCACGGTCGACGAGGCCGTGGAGGGCATCGTGCGGCTGGATCCGACGGTGGTCCTGCTGGACGTGCACCTGCCGGATGGCGGCGGCCCGGCGGTGCTGGCGCGCTGCCGCGCGGCCGGCTACGGCGGGCAGTTCCTGGCGCTGTCGGCCTCCGACGACCCGAAGGACGTCGTGGAGGTGATCCGGGCCGGTGCCCGCGGCTACGTCACCAAGACGGTGGACGCCGCGGAGCTGGTGGACGCGGTGCGCCGCGTGGCCGGCGGCGACGCGGTGTTCTCGCCGAAGCTCGCCGGCTTCGTGCTGGACGCGTTCTCGTCCATCCCCGCGGGACAGGTCGACGCCGACCTGGCGCGCCTGTCCCCGCGGGAACGGGAGGTCCTGCAGCTGGTCGCCCGCGGCTACACCTACCGCGAGATCGCCGAGCGCCTGGTCCTGTCGGTCAAGACCATCGAGAGCCACGTCTCGGCGGCGCTGCGCAAGCTCCAGCTGTCCAACCGCCGCGACCTCGCCCGCTGGGCGGGCGAGCGCGGCATCGACTAGGCGGCGCGGCGGCGGCGCTGGCCGCCGGGACGGCCGCTGCCCTGGCCCTGGCCCTGGCCCTGACCCTTGGCGCGGGGCTGACCCTGGCGCTGGCTCGCGCCCTGGCGCTGGCCCTGCCGGGGATTGCGGCCCGGCGCCGCCGCGCGCGGCCGCTCGGCGCGCTCGGTGCGGTCGATCGGCACGGGCGCCGGCATCGGCACGCCGTCGGCGAGCTGGTCCAGCGCCGGTGCCTGGATCGGCTGGCGCATGCCCAGCGCGCGCTGCAGCGACTGCACGTCCTTGCGCTTCTCCGGGGAGACCAGCGTGACGACGATGCCGTCCGCGCCGGCCCGGCCGGTGCGCCCCGAGCGGTGCACGTAGTCCTTGTCCGTGCCCGCCGGGTCGAAGTGCACCACCACGCCGACCTTGTCGACGTGGATGCCGCGCGCGGCGACGTCCGTGGCGACCAGGACGGAGGCCTTGCCCGCGGTGAAGTCGGCCAGGGCGCGCTGGCGCTGCCCCTGGCTGCGGTCACCGTGGATCGCCACCGCGCGCACGCCCTCGCGCACGAGCTGCTTGGCGACGCGGTCGGCGCCGTGCTTGGTGCGCGTGAACACGATCGCGGGGCTGGAGCGCCCCACGATGTCGCGGGTCACCCGCACGCGGTCGCTGGAGCCGGCCGTCCAGAACAGGTGCCGCACGTCGCCGTCGTCCTCGGCGCTGGCCGCGAGCTCGTGGCGCGCGGGGTCGCGCTGGTAGCGGCGGATCACCACGTCGACGTCGCCGTCCAACGTGGCGGAGAACAGCAGGGTCTGGCGCTCCGGCGAGGTCTGGTCCAGCAGGCGCTTGACCGCGGGCAAAAAGCCCATGTCGGCCATGCGGTCCGCCTCGTCCAGCACCACCAGGCGCACGTTGGACAGGTTGACGACGTTGCGGTCGATCAGGTCCTCCAGGCGGCCGGGGCAGGCGACGGCGATGTCGACGCCGCGCTCCAGGCGCTGGCGGTCCTTGCCGATGGAGGTGCCGCCGTAGAAGGAGGCGACGTTCAGGCCTCGCGCCTGCGCCAGCGGCGCGATGGTCTCGGCCACCTGGGCGGCCAGCTCGCGCGTCGGCACCAGGATGAGGGCGCTGGGCTTGCGCGGGCCGCCCTTGCGGGCCAGCGAGGCGACCGGCACGCCGAAGGCGAGGGTCTTGCCGCTGCCCGTGGGCGCGCGGCCGCACAGGTCACGGCCCGTCATCGCGTCGGCGATGGTCAGGGCCTGGATGGGGAAGGGTGCGTCGATGCCGCGCTTTGCCAGCGCGGCGATGATCTTCGGCGACACGCCGAGATCGCTGAAAGTGCTCATGGAAATCTCACTGCCGTTCCGCGCGCGCCAATGGCGTGCGCTGGTCGTGCGCGCACGGACGTCCCGTACGCGGGCGTGGGGCCGCCCTGCCGTGAAGGCGGGGGCCGCACTTGGTTGAACACGCCCGTACGAGAGAAGCGATTCCTCCGGGAACTGCTTGGAGGAAGCCCGCTGATCGAGTCCGGCGCCGAGAGATATTGACCGCTTGGCGCGCGTGTTCCGCGAGGTCCGTACAGGACCCGCGACGACGACTGTACCCCATGGGGGACCCTGAGGCAGGTTCCGGGTCCTTCCCTGATGGCCGCCCGGCTCGCGGCGGCGACCATCACGGCATGAACGAACTGCTGCGTCAGCCGCTGTCCCGCCGGATCCTGGTCACCGCCGCCATCGGCTCGCTGGCCGACTGGACGCTGTTCGCCGCGCTGGTCGCCGTCGTGGCCGGCCTCACCGGCGGCTCGGTGTTCGCCGTCGCGCTGGTCACGGGGGCGCGCATCCTGCCGTCCGTCCTGCTCGGCCCCCTGGTGG
>DATMKC010000011.1:0-2873 GCA_035553555.1 Egibacteraceae bacterium
CCCGCCGCCCGCATCGCCGGCGGGACGATCTCCAGCGGCCACATGCAGCCGCCCAGCATGCCCAGCGCGATGCCCGCCATCGGCCCGATCGCCGAGGCCTGCTGCGGCGTGCGCAGCACCGTGCCGAGCAGCAGGCCTGCGGCCGTCGCGACCAGCGCGAACGCGCCCACCACGGCCGTCACCCCCGCGGGGTCGCCCCAGGCCACGCCGAAGATGAGCGCGGCGCCGAGCACCACGACCAGCGCCTGCGCCACCGCGACGAGCAGGCGGCCGAACGCCTCGCCGGCCAGGACGTGGCCGGCCGACAGCGGCGCCGCGCGCAGCCGCCGCCGCGTGCCGATGACGCGCGACTCGATCAGCCCGCTCGCTGCACCCAGCGACGTGATGAACGTGAACAGCACCAGGTTCGCGGGCGCGGTGTAGCCGAAGCGCGGCAGGTCGCCCAGGGGCGCGTCCTCACCGAACCGCTCCACGCGCACCGGCGCGGGCTCGGCCGCGGGGTCGGCCAGCCGCGCCAGGACGGCGCCGACCAGCGGGCGGGCGGCCGCCATGCCGCCGCCATCGGCGGGGCCGACCAGGACGGGCCGCGTGCCGGTGCCCGGCGGGATCAGCAGGCCCGCGTCGACATCGCCCTCGCGGACATCCGCGCGCAGCGTCGCGGCGTCGGGCAGGCGCACCACGAGCAGGCCGTCGCGGGCCTCGAGCGCCGCCGCGAGGCGCTCCGCCTCGGCGGAGGGCGCGCCGTCGAACGCCACGCCGAGGCGTACCTCGCCGCCCTCGTCGCCGAAGGCCAGGCCGACCAGCAGGATCACCGTGAACGGCAGCGCCACGGTGAACAGCAGGCCCAGGCGGTCGCGGGCGAGCCGGCGCAGCGCCAGCGCGGCGATCGCCAGGACGGCGCGGGCGCGGCTCACGGCCGCATCCCCGCGCCGCGGCCGGCGCGCAGCAGCGCGACGCCGCCCGCGCCCAGCGCCATGGCCAGCAGCACCGCGACGTTGGGCAGCACGCCGGCGAGCTCGCCGCCGTTGGCCAGCTCGGTGAAGCCGCGCATCGCCCAGCCGTTCGGGGTGGCCAGCGACGCGGCGCGCAGGAAGCCCGGCAGCGCGTCCAGCGGCAGGAAGTTGCCGCCGAGCAGCGCGCCCAGGAACACCACCGCGGACACCTGGCCGTCGGCCTGGCGCTCCGTGCGCGCCCCGGCGGCGGCCAGCGTGGTGAGCCCGCCCGCCGCCAGCACCACGCCCACCGTGAGCAGCAGCACCGCCGGCGGGCTGCCCCAGTGCGCGCCGAACAGGGTCCGGGTCACCGCCCACACCACCAGCACGCTGACCAGCGCCAGGACGAACACGGCCAGGCCCTTGCCGGCCAGGACCGCGCCCATGCGCACGGGGCTGGCCGCCAGGCGCGCGAGCGTGCCGTCGCGGCGCTCCGCGATGAGCGACAGCGGCGCGAAGGCCATCACGAAGAACACGAAGAACACCGCCATCGCCGGGCCGTAGTAGTCGGCGCTGCGCGGGCTGCGGCCCTTGAGGCGCTCCTCCGCCAGCGGCATCGCCTCGCCGCCCCGCGCGCCGACCGCCACGGCAAGCGCGGCGTTGTGGGCGAGCGCCTCGGCGACCTCGCCGGACACGGGCGCGTCGGCCCGGCGCAGCACCAGCAGCTCGGCTCGCGGGGGGCCAGGGCGCACCAGCACGGCGGCGTCCGCCGCCTCGTCATCCAGGGCCGCGCGCGCCTGCGCCTCGCCGTCCATCGACTGCACGCGCAGGACCGACTGGCCGGCGGGCACGCTGGCCAGCGCGCGCAGCAGCGCCGCCGCCTCGGCGTCCTGGGTCGTCCCGGCGACCGGCGCCACCGCCACACGGATCTCGGGCAGCTCCCCCGCGCCGAACGCCAGCGACAGGATCGCCGCCAGGGCGACCGGCGCGAGGAACGCCGTGACCAGGGCGGAGCGGTCGCGCAGCCGGCCGCGCAGGTCCCGCAGCGCCACCAGCCCGCTGATGCGCAGGGAGGCGCGCATCAGTCGCGCAGCGCTTTGCCGGTCAGGTGCAGGAACACCGACTCCAAGGTGGGCCGCGGCGCCCCTGGCTGCGCGCCCACCAGCCCGACCAGCTCGTCGTGCGTGCCCTCGGCGATGAGGCGGCCCTCGTCGAGGATGCCGATGCGGTGGCAGACGCGCTCGACCTCCTCCATGTAGTGGCTGGTGTACAGCAGCGCCATGCCGTCGGCGTTGAGCGCCTGGACGGTGTCCAGGATGGCGGCGCGGCTCTGCGGGTCCACGCCCACGGTGGGCTCGTCCAGGACCAGGAGCTTGGGCCGGTGCAGCAGGCCCACGGCGATGTTGACCCGGCGCTTCATGCCGCCCGAGTAGGCCTCGACCCGGTCGCCCGCGCGGTCGACCAGGCCCGCGACCTCCAGGGCGTGCGCGACGCGGGCGCGCAGCTCGGCCCCGGACAGGCCCTGCACCCGGCCGAAGAAGGTCAGGTTCTCGCGGGCGCTGAGGTCGGGGTACAGGGCCAGCTCCTGCGGGACGTAGCCGATCAGCGCCTTGGCGGCGAACGGCTCGGCGTCCATGCGGTGGCCGGCGACCTCGACGTGCCCCGCGTCTGGCGACAGCAGGCCGCACAGCATCGAGATGGTGGTGGTCTTGCCGGCGCCGTTGGGGCCCAGCAGGCCGTACGCCTCGCCCTCGGCGATGGTGAAGCCGACCCCGTCGACGGCGACCCGCCGGCCGTAGGCCTGGCGCAGCCCCTCGCACCGTAACACTGTTATCATTCGCTGCACGGTACACCACATTCCCCCGAGTTGGAAGATCAGGCCCACATACGGACCACATCTTCCAACTCGGAGGAATTGGCCCGGCGGGGCGGGGGCGGGGG
>DATMKC010000012.1:0-3858 GCA_035553555.1 Egibacteraceae bacterium
CCCCGCCGGTGTCCTGCAGCGACACGCGGATCGCGCCGGCCGGCTCCGCCTGTGGCGCGCAGACGCCGGTCTCGGCGTCGTAGACGTGCAGGCAGGCGATGCCGTAGGAGGACGACACCTCCACGCCGGCGAACTGGTAGATCTGCCGCCCCTTGGAGCCCTTGCGGCTCAGCACCCGGTTCGGCGCGGCGTTGCGGATCACCTCCAGCGTGGGCAGCACCGTCTGGAGCAGGTCGTTGTTCAGCACCAGGTCGCCGAAGCGGTCCGCCTCCGGCTTCTGGATCGCGGCCGTGAAGCCGTTCTCCGCGCCCTGCCGCAGGCGGGCGTCCGGCTCGCGCAGCTGGAACAGCAGGCCCATCGGGCCGAGGCCCGCGTTCAGGCCCTCGAGGAGGGCGTGCTCGTCGCCGCACGGCCCGCAGGAGTACGCCGGGGAGCGCACCCCGAACACGTGGCGGGTGAAACAGGTCCCGGCCGTGCGCTCGAGGTCGCAGTCGGGGTCGTAGCCCTCGGGGCGCTGCGCGCGCTCCACGGGCTGGCGCCGGCCGTTCGCCCACGACTCCGCCGTGCCGCGCACCGTGTCGATGCGGAGCACGCCGTCCAGCGCGACGCCCCGGGCCACCGACTCCACCCGCGCGACGATGCCGCGGCCCGGGTCGCGGTAGATGCGGAAGCTGGACAGCGCCTCGGCGACGCTGGCCCCCTCCACGGTCGTGCCCCGCGCATACGCGTGGCCGGAGGCCTCGTCCTCCTGGCAGGACACCGCGGCGCTGTAGCCGTTGACCACCGGGTCGCCGGACTGCCCGCTGGTGCGCTGGCCGCCGGAGACGCATTCGGCCAGCAGCTCGCCGAGGTCGGTGCTGAGCGTGGGCTCGCCCGCGGGCGGCCTGCCGAACAGCGCCGCGGTCCACAGCTGGCTCCAGTCCTGGCCGGCGCAGCGCGACACCGGCGCCTCCAGGTCCGCCCCCGTCAGCGAGTCGACGGTGATCGGGTTGGCCGCGCCCCGGGCGCCGGCGCCGTCCACCACGGCGGGGCCGTCCGGGCCCACAGCCGCGAGCACGATCTCCCGGTCGCCGTGCAGGCACGGGCTGGTGAGCCGCACGCCGGCGACGTGACAGGGACCGCCGGAGGTCTCGCCGCCGATGACCGGGCCGATCGTGTTGGCGATCGCGTTGTTCTCCTCACCCCAGTCGTCGTCGTTGCACTGCTCGACACTGCCGACGGGGTCCGCGGGGCCGGCGCGCGACAGCGACTCGGCGCCGCCCACCAGCAGGACGCGCACGCCGTACCCCCGTGCCGCTCCGTCCAGCGACGCGTCGGTGACGCCCTCGGCCTCGTCGAGGTCGAGCGTCCTGCCCGCGTAGTCCTCCGGCGCCGGGAGGCGGGGGTCGGGGCGGTGGTCCTCGATGGCCGCGTAGGTCTGGAGGTGGTCGATGTTCCAGCTGGAGGGGAACCACAGCCGGCGGGCCCCGCCGTCCAGGCGCTGCACGGTGAGCGCCCACCGGGCGCTCTCGGCGCTGTTGCCGTAGTCGGCCGGAAAGCGCTCCGCCATCCGCGGGTACACCAGCGCCTGGGACACCGGGGTGCGCGCGATGTCGGCGGCGAACAGCCCGCCGGAGAACGTGCGGCCACCCGCGGTCTCCGGCTTGGCCAGCACGTACAGCCGCCCGCCGTCCACCGCCGACATCGAGGCGCCCGGCGCCACGGGTCCGCCGATGCCCACGGTGCCGACGAAGCGCATGAGCCCCGTGTCGAAGATCCACCACACCTGCGCGGCCGGTTCGCCGTCGAGCACCTGCATGGCGATGCGGCCCGAGGCCGGGTCCGCGATCATCTCGTGCACCTTGTCCGGGCCGGGCACCAGGATGCGCCGTCCCGGGTGGTCGCCGGTCACCGCCGGGGCCGTCTCGCCCGCCGCCGCAGCGGGCAGGCCCGGCACGGCGCCGGCCTGGCCGGGGCCGACCGGCAGGGGGGCTGGCGCGCCCGACGGCGTCAGCGGCACGCGCAGCACGGCGCCCTGCAGGCTCTGGGCCACCATGTGGCAGGCCACGGAGACGAACGGGCGCTCCGGGGAGCCGCCGGCGAGCACCGCCGCGGGGTAGCGGTGGCTCTTGAGCGCGTCGTACGGCTTGCTGCGGTTGGACGCCATGGCGCCGCGGCACTCGTCCAGGCGCAGCGTCCACTCCTGCGTGGCCGACGCCACGTCGAACTGCACCAGCACCACCACGGCCGCCGACTGCGCGCGCGTGCTGGCCCTGGGCTGCGCGTCGAACTCGGCCGCGTGCGCGGTGTCCTCCACGAGCATGAGCAGCTTCGCGCCCAGGTCGCCGCGCGGGGGCACGTAGGACATCGCCAGCAGTTGCGGGGCGGCCAGCGGAGCCTCCGCGTTGAGCCCGCGCAGCGTCATGTGCCCGAGCTCGTCCAGCGAGCGGGCGTCCAGCACGGTCACGCCGTTGACGCAGCCGTACAGCGGCGTCGTGCCGCCCGGGCGGGCACAGAGCTCGCCGCGCGAGGCGGCCGCCGCCCGGGAGGGCCCGGCGGCCTGGAGCTGCTCGCCGTTGACCTCCACCGTGGGCGCCTGCGTGGCGACGAAGAGACGCCCGCCCTCCTCGTCGATGGCGACCGCGTTGTCCGCGCCCTGGGCGGTGTACAGGTTGCCGGGCGGGTTGCCGTACGCCCGGGGCGACAGCTCGGCGTGGCCGGTCCGCGCACCGGTCGCCAGGTCCACCGCGACGAGGCGCTCGAACCCGCGCAGGCTGCCCTGGTGGCGCTCGTTGGCCAGGAAGTAGCCGCGCCGGGCACTGCTCGAGACCCAGAAGTGGGTCGAGGTCGCGCGCCCGGGGTTGGTGCCGGAGCCCCTGGGCCGCTGGACCACCAGGGAGGACGCGCGGACGTCGGCGGCGTCCTCGGCCGTGTCGCCGGGCAGTTCCGAGGCGGCCAGCGGCGCGCCGCCCGTCAGTGCCGACAGCGCCACGGCGGTGGCGAGCAGCGCGCCCGCGACGCGGCCGCGAGCGGCCACACGGCCGGCCTGTCGGGCTGTGCTCACGCTGGGCTCCCACCTCGTCGGACGATCGTCGCGGCGTTGCCGTGCCCGCCCGGCGGCCGCGCCTCAGAAAGATTCTACGAAGCGGATGGATCCTCCTTACGCGACCATGCCACTTATCGGTGGCGTCGTTGGGGGTGTGTCCGGCTAAGTCCGGACAGACGTGGCGGAGCGCCGGAGAAAAACTTTGCGGCGGCGTCCCCCGGCACGGCGTGCGGCCCAGCGCCTAGCATGTGCCCGCCCGGGCCAGCGGGGCCCGTCCGCTTCATGGAGCGCACGCATGGACTTCGGTCTCACCCCAGAGCAGGAGGCGATCCGCGCCACCGCGCGCAAGTTCTGCGACGCCGAGGTGGCGCCCGGGGCGCGCGACCTCGACCGCGCCGAGGCCTTCCCGGAGGAGTTGCTGCCCAAGCTGTTCGAGGTCGGCTTCCTGGCCGCGCCGATCCCGGAGGCCTACGGCGGCATGGGCCTGGACTACCTGTCCTACGGGCTGATCGTGGAGGAGCTCGGCCGCACCGACGGCTCCATCCGGTCGATGGTGTCGGTGAACGTCGGGCTGGTCGGCATGACCATCCTGAAGTTCGGCACCGAGGAGCAGAAGGCCGAGTGGCTGCCGCGGCTGGCCTCGGAAGGCCTCGGCGCGTTCGGGCTGACCGAGCCGGGGGCGGGCAGCGACCCCTCCTCGATGACCACGGGCGCCAGCCGCGACGGCGGCGACTGGATCCTCAACGGCTCCAAGATGTTCATCACCAACGGCAGCCGCGGCATCGTCACGATCGTGTTCGCGCGCGACGGCGAGACCGGCCGGCCCACCGCGT
>DATMKC010000013.1:0-14021 GCA_035553555.1 Egibacteraceae bacterium
GTTCTTCGCGCCGGCGGCCTCAGCCGGCCGGCGGCGCGAAGAACTCCAGGGCGATGCCGTCGGGGTCGCGGAAGGACAGGCCGGAGCCGTAGCCGGCGTCGACGATGCCGCTGTGGGCCACCCCGAGCCCGTCCAGGCGGCCGGCCCACTCCTCCAGCTCGGACCGGTCGGCGCAGCCGAACGCGACGTGGTCCAACCCGACGCGGTACTCGTCGAAGCGGTCCTCGCCCGCCGTCGACGGGTGGGCGTGCAGTCCGATCAGGCCGCCGCCCACCGGGAAGACGGTGTGGTGGAACGCGCCGACGTTCTCGTCCAGCACGGGCTCGACGCCGAACAGCTTGCCGTACCACGCGACGCTGGCGGGCAGGTCGGAGACGGTCAGGGCGACGTGGCCGATGCTCGGGAAGGCGGTCATGAGTGAGCTCCTTGTTGGGGGTCGTGGTCGGTGAACGTTGCCGCCGGTTTCGGCCGGCGGTCGACCTCCAGGCGGAAGATGTCGGGTCGGGCGTAGTGGCCGACCGGGTCGAACATGCGCCGGGACAGGCGCGCCGCGGTGACGTCGACCTGCGCGATGACGATGCCCTCGGCGCCGACCAGCGGCTCCGCGAGCAGCTCGCCCTCGGGGCCGACGACGCAGGAGTTGCCCTTCGACATCCAGTCCTCGTCGCCCCCGTACAGCCCGTCGCGTCCCTCGATGTCCGCGGGGACGTCCGAGCCGCGCAGGCAGGGCGTCACGCCGACGACGTGGCAGCGCCCCTCCTTGGCGATGTGGCGCAGGGTCGGCACCCACGTGTCGCTGTTGTCCCACGTCGGCGCGACGTAGATGTCGATGCCCTGCGCGTACAGCGCGTAGCGCGCCAGCGGCATGTAGTTCTCCCAGCAGATCAGCGCGCCGAGGCGTCCGATGGGCGTGTCCAGCACGCTGAGGGTGGAACCGTCGCCCATGCCCCACACCAGGCGCTCGCCACCGGTCGGCATGACCTTGCGGTGCTTGTGCGCGACGCGTCCCTGCGGGTCCAGCCACACCACCGTGTTGTAGAGCGTGCCGGCGTCCCGTTCGGTCACGCCCATCGCGACATAGGCGCCGGCCTGCTGCGCCGCCTCGGCCAGGCGCTGCGTCGCCGGGCCGGGGATCTCCACCGCCTGGTCGAACAGGCGCTCGTACCAGCGCGACGGCCCGTCCGCCCACGGACGCGAACGCCACACCCAGTCCGGGTAGGTGGGCACAAAGGATTCGGGGAACGCGATCAGCTGCGCGCCGTCGGCCGCCGCCTTGCCGATCAGGTCCACCGCCTTGTCGACGGTCGCCTCGCGGTCCAGGAACACGGGCGCGGCTTGCACCGCCGCCACGGTCACCACGGTCACTGCGGCCTCCGATTCATCGCGGCACCCGGGCCGGGCGCTGTTGGTGATCCTGCACCGCCGGGAGGCGCGCGTACAGACAATTCGTCCCACGGCCGCCGCCACGCCCCCGCCCGGTGCCCGCACCGTCCCCGGCGGGGCGTATCGTCTGGCGGTGTGGCGGTCGCCCGTGGTCGCCGCGCGGGGAGGGCCGCATGCGCGATGCCGTCGTGGAGACCGTGGTGGGCGTCGACCGGTTCCCGGACGATGTCCGCCGCCTGACGACGCTGGACCGCGTCGACTACGCGGACCTGTTCTGCGTCCCGGTCGATGACGCGCGGCGCAGGACGCCCGAGGAGTGGGCACGCGCGCTGCTGGAGGAGGGCGCCATCGCCCGCCGCTCGGCCAGGCGCCTGTGGACGGCGCTCGGCCTGCGGTTGGGCCCACCGGGCTCGCCCGACCACGTCCAGGGCTGGCGGATCGCCGGGCGCGGCGACGACTGGATCACGGTCGAGACCGGTTCCTGGTACATGAGCGGCCAGGCCGTCTGCAAGGTCGACGCCGGCCGGGTCTCGATCGCGCTGTTCCTGCGCCATGACAACCCGCTCGCGCCGGCCGTGTGGGCTCCCGTGTCGGTGTTCCACCGCCGCGCCGTGCCGGTGATGCTCGCGCAGGCCGTCGCCATCGTCGCCGGCCGCGGCGGCGGCGCCCAGGAGGCCGCCTCCTGAGGGTTGAATCCTGGCCATACTGGGTGCCGCGGCCGGCGGGGCCGCCGGAGCAAAGGGGTTCACCGTGACCGAGACCGCGCCACGCACCGTTGGGCCGGAGGCCCTCGCCCGCGCCGCCATGGCCAACGTGGACGCGCACGATTTCGCCGGCCTGCGCGCCGCGTGGCACCCGGACCTGGAGCTGTACTTCGTCGCCACCGGCAAGCGCGTCGGCCAGGACGGCGCCGCCGCGGAGTTCCGGGAGATCTTCGACGCCTTCCCGGACTTCCGCATCGCCCCAACCCGCGTGCTCGCCGACGGCGACACCGCGATCGTCGAATGGGAGGCCCACGGCACCCACACCGGCGCCGCCTACCAGGGCATCGCCCGCACCGGCCGGCGCATCGAGCTGCGCGGCGTGGACCTGATGGAGTTCTCCGACGGGCTGCTGCGGCGCAACACCGTCTACTACGACGGCCTGTCCGTGGCCCGCGGCCTGGGACTGCTGCCGCCGGACGGCGCCGCGCAGGACCGGGCGCTGAAGGCGCTGTTCAACGTGCTCACCCGCCTCCGCGGCCTGGTCCGGCGCTGACCCGCACGCGGACCACTCTGGCGCTGGGCGCGCTGTGCCTGGCGGGCGTGGCGACCTACGGCGCGCGCGGGTCCCTGGGCCTGTTCGTGACGCCGTGGGAGGCCCGCTTCGGCGCCTCGCGCGCCGACATCGCCCTGGTGAGCACGGTGGGCTTCCTGGTGTTCGCCGCCGGCCAGACCGTGGCCGGCCGCATCCAGGAGTCCGTGCCCGGACGCCGGCTGGTGCTCGTCGGCGTGGCGCTGTGCGCGCTGGGCTACGGCGGCGCGGCCTTCGCCCCGTCGCTGCCGGCCGTGGTGCTGCTGGTCGGCGTGCTGGCCGCCAGCGGCATCGCGCTGTCGGCGCTGCCGGTGCTGAGCGTGCTGGCCGCCGACCTGGTGCGCAGCCGCGAGGGCATGGTGTTCGGCCTGCTCACCGCGGCCGGCGCCGGCGGCCAGGTGGTGGTGCTGCCGCTGGCCGCCGCGGCGCTGAACGGCTCCGAGCGCGGTGCGCTGCTGGTCATCGCCGGCGTGCTCGGGGTCGCCCTGGCGGGCGTCGCCCTGGCGGTGCCGCGCGGCGCCGGCGTGCGCCCCGAGGACGCCGCGCCGTCCGTTCCGGTCCGCGGCTTCGCGCGGCTGTGGCGCGAACCGCGCTTCTGGCTGCTGCTGGTGCCGTTCTTCGTGTGCGGCTACACCACCACGGGCCTGATGGACACCCACTTCATCCCGTACGCCGTGGACCACCATGTCCCAGAGACCGTCGCGTCGGGCGCGCTGGCCACGCTGGCGGCGTTCAACGTGCTGGGCGTGCTGGTGGCCGGCGGGCTCACCGACCGTGTGGACCGCGGCCGCCTGCTGGCGATCCTGTACGCGGGCCGGGCCGGCAGCCTGCTGCTGCTGCCGCTGCTGACCTCGCCGCGCGGGCTGTTCGTGTTCGCCGTGCTGTTCGGCGTGGTGGACTTCGCGACCGTGCCGCCGACCACCGCGCTGACCCGCCGGGTGTTCCACACCGGCGGGTGGGCGGTGGCGCTCGGCGTGATCTCCGCCGCGCACCAGGTCGGCTCCGCGCTGGGCGCCTACCTGGGCGGCTGGCTGTACGACCGCACCGGCGGCTACGAGATCGTGTTCGCCTCCGCCGCCGTGGCGCTGCTGGCCGCCGCCGCGATGAGCCTGCGCCTGGCGGGGGAGCAGGACCTCGCCGAGGCGCGTCGAACCTGATGGGCATGCATCGCCGGGACTTCCTGAAGGCCGCCGGGGCGGGAGCCGTGCTGGCCGCGCTGCCGGGCGTCCAGCTCGCCGCGCGCCAGCCCACCGGGACGCTGCTGGCCGGCGCGGCGGTCGCCGACATCACGCCGGAACTGGGCGGGGAGTTCTTCGGCTACGTGCGGCCCGACATCCACGCCGAAGGGGTCGCGCTGCGCCTGCACGCGCACGCGCTGGTGCTGGACGACGGCGTGCGCAAGCTGGCGCTGGTGTCGGTCGACCTGGGCGAGCCGATGGTCAAGGCCGAGGTCGTCGAACGGGTGCGCCACCTGGGCTTCGACGAGGAGACCGTGCTGCTGGCCGCGACGCACACCCACGCCGGGCCCAACGCCGCCACGGACTGGACCGCCTTCCAGATCGCCGAGGCGATCCGGCTGGCCGACGCCGCCCGGCGGCCGGCCCGCGCCGGCTGGGCGGTCGCGCACGTGCCGGACGCGAACCTGTCGCGCTCCGTGGAGGCGCACCTGGCCAACCACGGCCAGGACCTGTTGCCCGGCTTCGGCACACCGGACCTGGATCCGGCCGGCGCCGACCACACGCGCGACACCGCGTTGCGCCTGCTGCGGGTCGAGGGTGTCGACGGACGGCCCATCGCCGCCTGGACGCACTTCTCGGTGCACCCCACCACGTTCATCCCGTCCAACAAGCTGTTCTCCGCCGACTTCTGCCGGGTCGCGAACCTGCGCTTCGTGCAGCGCTTCGCCGGCAGTCCCGCGCCGGTGGCGATGTACACCAACGGCAACCAGGGCGACCTGATCACGTGGTTCGACGACTACAACCAGCACGCCGTCGCCGACCGCATCGGCGCGCGCGTCGCCCGGGCCATGTCGGCCGCGTGGGACGACGCGGGCCGCGCGCTGTCCAGCGCCGTCGTGGTCGACGCGCGCCGCACCACCGTGACCTACCAGGGCCAGGAGGTGGAGCCCGGCAAGCGGGTGGGCGGCCCCGCCGGCTTCTTCGGCGCGAGCTTCTTCGGCGGCGCCAAGAACGGCCCGTCGATCTTCTACTGGATGGGCACGGAGGGGAAGCGCCGCCCGGCCGCCGCCGCCGACCCGGTGCACGGCCGCAAGATCCTGGCCGCGCCGGCGCCGTGGTTGCCCACCGTGGAGCTGCAGGCGCTGCGTGTCGGCGACCGGCTGCTGCTGGGCATCCCCGGCGAGCCCAGCGTCGAGACCGGACGGCGCGTCCGCGCGGCCGCCATGGCCGGGGCGCCGGCGGGGCTGGCGGACGCCGCCGTGGTCGGCCTGGCCAACGGCTACCACGGCTACTTCACCACGCCGGAGGAGTACGACCAGCAGCACTACGAGGGCGGCCACACCGTGTTCGGCAAGTACACGAGCCTGCTGGTGCAGCACGGCCACGCCGGCCTGGCGGGGGAGCTGGCGGCGCGCGGGAGGGCGCCCGCGGACTCCGGCGCGCCCGCCGCGCCGGTCGCCGCGCCCGTGGGCGACGGCGGGACCGACGGCGCCATCGTCGCCGAGCCGACGGCGCTGACCGAGCGCATGCGCACGGTGGAGCTGTCCTGGACCGGCGGGCCGTCAGGGCGCGACCGCCCCGTGGGCACGCCGTTCGTGCGCGTCGAGCGGCGCGACGCCGCCGGATGGGCCGCCGTCGACGACGACCTGGGTCACCGCATGGTGTGGTTCCAGCGCGGCCAGACCTACACCGCGCGCTGGGACATCGACCCCGCCATGCCCACCGGCACGTACCGCTTCCGCGTGACCAGCGCCCGCTACGAGCTGACCTCGCGCCCCTTCCAGGTGGGCGTGTCGACCGGGCTGCGCGTGCGCGGCGTCGAGCGCGACGGCCCGCGCCTGGTGTTCCGCGCGCAGAACCCGCCGCCGGACCCGGAGCGCGGCCTGCTCAGCCGGCCGCGCACCCCCGCCGGCGGGACGCTGCGCTTCACCCAGGACGGCCGGGAGCGCGTCGCGACGTGGGACACCGCCGCGCGCGGCTGGGTGGCCGCCGTGGCGCCAGGCGGCGGGCCGGTCACCGTGCCGGCCGGTGGACTGCTGGACGGGCTGGGCAACCGCAACGGCCACGAGGCGGTGCTGCGCGCCGGCGAGGTCGCGGCCGTGGACTGGCCGGCGCACATCGGCCCCGCCGGCGGGCAGACGCCCGGCCCGTTCGGCGAGGGCACCTTCCCGCCCTAGCTCCCGCCGTCGCGGCAAGGCCCGCGCGCCTCAGTGGGCGGCGCCGTCGCCCTTGTCCGCCGGCAGCACGTCGCGCTCGGAGGGATGCCACACCGGGCTGTCGCCGGCCGTCTCCACGTTGAAGCCGTAGTCGTAGACCAGCGAACCGCCGATCGTGCCGCCCAGCGCGGTGAGGCCGGCCACCACCAATGTCAGCGCCAGGACGATCCCGGGCGTGGCGGCCGCGGCCCCATAGGTGCCGGCGCGCAGGACGAGCTCCACGACCACCAGCACGGTGAGCGCCGCCATCGTGGCCGCGTGCGCGTTGACGGTGCGCCACGCCTGCGTGCCCTTGGACGTCGACCCCACCCAGTCGGCCACGCCGGTGATCGCGGCGAGCACCGCCACCAGCAGGCCGCCGGCCAGCACGAACGTGCCCGCCCGGTACAGCTCGCGCGCCCACGGCTCGCCGTCGCCCAGGAACGAGATCACGTCGAACGCCGCCGCCAGGATGTACGCGCCCACCGGCACGTCGGTCAGCGGCGGGTGCAGCGGCTTGCCGGCCAGGCCGCGCAGGCCCTTGGGCTTGCGGCCGCGCACGGACAGGCTCGGCCGGAACGAGAACAGTCGCATCTGGGGCCTCCTTTTGACGTCGGGTGGTGCTCAGTCCGCCCGCACCAGGGACAAGAACTCCGCCCTGGTGCGGTGGTCGTCGCGCAGCAGTCCCCGCACCGCCGAGGTGACCGTGCGGGCGCCTGGCTTGGCCACGCCGCGCAGCGACATGCACGAGTGCGTGGCCTCCAGCACCACGCCGGCCCCGCGCGGCGCCAGGCGCCGCTCCAGCTCGTCGGCGACCGACGTGGTCAGGGTCTCCTGCACCTGCAGGCCGCGCGCGTGGAACTCCACCACGCGCGCCAGCTTGGACAGGCCGACGATGCGCTCACCGGGCACGTAGCCGACGTGCGCGACGCCGCTGAACGGCAGCAGGTGATGGCGGCACAGCGAGTGGAACCGGATGTCGCGCACCAGGACCAGCTCGTCGTAGCGCCCGTCGTTGGGGAACGTGGTGAACGTGAACGGCGTCGGCGTCAGCAGTTCGTCCAGGGCCGCCGCCACCCGGCGCGGCGTGTCGCGCAGATCCTCCACGTCCGGGTCGGCGCCGACCGCGACCAGCAGGTCGCGCACGGCGCGGGCCGCGGCCACGCGGTCGAAGGCGGGGGCGTCCGGCGCCCGCTGCTGCACGGCACTGTCCTGCGCACACGTCTGCATGGCCCGCAGCAGACCACAGGCCGGCTACTAAAGTCAACAAAGATAGGTTTTAGAATCGGATGACCACGCAGCACTCGCCCGGGCGCGGGTCCAGCGCCAGTTCCGGCGCCAGCGCCAGCGCCCCGGCGGCGCCGGCCACGAACTCGCCGGTCATGCCGCACACCAGCTCGGTGTGGGCCGACGCCAGCGGGTGGAACGGGCAGTTGCGCACGCGCCAGGCGCCGCCGTCCTGGTAGGGCTCGTAGCCGCAGTCCGACAGCACCGCCCACAGCGCCTCCAGCCGCCTGGCCCGCGACGGGCGCGACCCCAGGCCGGCGGCGAGCCGCGCCGCCTCGGCCCTGCCGCGCTCCCGGGCCGCGTCCGCCAGCGCGCCGCGCGCGGGACCGGCCTCCGGGCGGTCCAGCGCGTCGGCCAGCAGTTCCGCGGCCAGACGGAAGCGCCGGGGCGGCAAGGTCACGTCCACCTGGCGCTCGGCGCGCCGGTACAGCTTCGCCGGGCGCCCCGCGCCCGGGCCGCTGCGCCCGCTGAGCCGGCGGTACTCCACCTCGAGCAGCCCGGCCTCCGCCAGGCGGTCCAGGTGGAACGCCGCCAGGCCGCGGGACACGTCGACGGCCGCGGCGGCCTCGTCGCGGCCGACCGCGTCAGGCCGGCCGACCACGTAGCGGTACAGCGCGCGGCGGGTCGGCTCGTCCAGGAGCGCGATATCGTCCAGCTGGTCCTCGAGGTCGTCGCGTGCGTCCGTCATGCCACGCACGATGCCCTATCGGCAATGATCGTGCACGTTAGAAGCCGTTGTGCGGTTCGGCCCGCCCGCCCCCGGGCATGGCCAGGCACAGGGTCGGCAACGTCGCAAGGAGGTCGCATGGAACCGGGCCCACTGGTCATCGGCGCCGAGCGCGTCCGTACCGGGCAGACCATCGAGGTCACCTCGCCCTACAGCGGCGAGGTGGTGGGCGCGGTGGCCAAGGCCGGCACCGAGCACCTCGACGCCGCGGTGGCGGCCGCCCGGGACGCCATGTCGGCCCCGCTGCCGACCCACCAGCGCGTCGCCGTGCTGGACGCGGTCGCGGCGCGGCTGACCGAGCGCGCGGAGGACTTCGCCCGCCTGATCGCCGCCGAGGCCGCCAAGCCGCTGCGCACCGCGCGCGCCGAGGTGGCGCGCGGCATCGACACGCTGGCGTTCTCGGCCGCGGCCGCCCGCACCCTCACCGGCGAGTTCCTGCCCCTGGACGCCTCCGCCGCCGGTGAGGGCAAGGTCGGCTGGGTCACGCGCGTGCCCGCCGGCGTGGTCGCCGCGATCACGCCGTTCAACTTCCCGCTGAACCTGGTGCTGCACAAGCTGGGGCCGTCGCTGGCGGCCGGCTGCGCGGTGGTGCTCAAGCCGGCCTCGTCCACGCCGCTGACCGCCGCCGCGCTGGTCGAGCTGTTCCACGACTGCGGCCTGCCGCCCGGGTGGCTGAACTTCACGCCGTGCTCGGGCTCCACCGCCAACCACCTGGTCACCCACCCGGGCGTCGACGTGGTGTCCTTCACCGGCTCGCGCGAGGTGGGCTGGTCGATCCGCGAGCAGGCGCCGCGCAAGCGCGTCGGCCTGGAACTGGGCAACAACTCGCCGGCCATCGTGGAACCGGACGCCGACTGGCGCGCGGCGGCGCGCAAGATCGCCGCCGCGGGCAACTCCTACGCCGGCCAGTCGTGCATCTCCACGCAGCGCGTGTACGTGCACGACGAGATCGCCGCCGCCTTCCTGGACGAGCTGGCGGCCGCGGTGGGGGAGCTGGTGGTCGGCGACCCGCTGGACGAGGCGACCGACGTGTCCGCGCTGATCGACGCGGGCGAGACCGAGCGCGTCCGCGCGTGGGTGCGCGAGGCGGTCGCCGCGGGCGCGAGCGTCGCCGCCGGGGGCGAGCAGGACGGTGGCGTGCTGCGCCCCACGGTGCTCGCCGACGTGAAGCAGGACATGCGCGTGTCGCGCGAGGAGGTGTTCGGCCCGGTGCTGGCGGTGCAGACCTACGGCGACTACGACGACGCGCTGGCCATGGCCAACGACACCGACTACGGGCTGCAGGCCGCCGTGTTCACCCGCGACCTCGGCAAGGCGCTGCGGGCCGCGCGGGTCCTGCGCTACGGCGGCGTGCTGGTCAACGAGACGCCGACGTGGCGCGCCGACCTCATGCCGTACGGGGGCGTGGGCGACTCCGGCAACACCCGGGAGGGTCCGGCGTACGCGATCAGGGAACTGCTCACCGAGCAGCGCCTGGTGGTGCTGCAACCCTGACCGCCCCGACACCGGAGGATCCGTCGACAATGAAGGGCAAGCCCTACGGGACGCTGGCGCTCGCGCTCGCCGTCCACCTGCTGATCATGTTCGCGCTCACGTACGCGGGCGTGTACCGGCTGGATCACGTGTACGCGAACCTGAACCGCTTCTACATGGCGCTGCTCATGGTGGCGCCCATGGCGATCGTGATGGTCGCGTTCATGTGGCACATGTTCCCCAGGCGCGCGCTGAACGTCGCCATCCTGGGGCTGGCCGTCGTGCTGTTCGCCGGGACCTTCGCCGCCATCCGGGCGCAGGCGCTCGTGGGCGACATGCAGTTCCTGCGCTCGATGATCCCGCACCACTCCATCGCCATAAAGACGTGCGAGCGAGCCCAGATCTCCGATCCGGAGATCACGAAGCTGTGCGAGCAGATCGTGCGCGCCCAGCGCGAGGAGATCGCCCAGATGGAGGACATCATCCGGCGTCTCGACTGATGCCCGCCTGGCGTGTTCAATCCGCCTCCAAGGGTGCGAGTGACGTGGGAAGGTGGGGACATGCGGCGCGCGGTGACCGGCGGGATCCTGGCGAGCCTGCTCGTGCTGCTCGGCGGCGCGCACGCGGGGCTGGCCCAAGAGCCCGGGTACGCGCCGCTGGACCAGCCCGGCCCGGCGCTGCGGGTCCCCCTGGCGGAGCTGGAGGCGAGCCTGACCTGCGACGGCGCGCTGGACGGCTCGCGCGCGGCCGTGCTGCTGATCCACGGCACCAACCTGGACTACGAGACCAACTTCGGCTGGAACTACCAGCGCCAGTTCGCCGCGCTGGGCTGGCCGCACTGCGGCGTCGACCTGCCCAAGAAGGGCATGGACGACATCCAGGTGGCCGCCGAGCACGTCGTCCACGCGGTCCGCACCGTCGCGGCGCGGACCGGGCGCCCCGTGCAGATCGTCGGCTTCAGCCAGGGCGGCATGATCGGGCGCTGGGCGCTGCGCTTCTGGCCGGACACGCGCGACCTGGTGGAGGAGGTCGTGGGGCTGGCGCCGTCCAACCACGGCACGCTCACCGCCATCCCCACGTGCAACCCGTCGTGCGTGCCGGCCTACCAGCAGCAGCGCGCCGACTCGCGCTTCGTCGCGGCGCTGAACTCGCGCGCCCTGACCTTCGGCGGCGTCGACTACAGCGTGATCTACACGCGCACGGACTGGGTCGTCACACCCAACCACGACGGCAGCGCGTCGTCGCTGCCCGCCGGGCCGAACGCGGTCAACGTCGCCATCCAGGACATCTGCCCCGGCGACTCCTCCGAGCACCTGCACCTGGGCAGCTTCGACGCGGTCGGCTACGCGCTGGTGCATGACGCGCTGACCCACGACGGCCCCGTGGACCCCGCTCGCATCGCGCCCACGGTGTGCGCCGAGCCGTACATGCCGGGCGTGGACCCCGCCACGTTCGCCGGGGACTACGCCGCCTACCTGCGCCAGGTCGGCGAGGCGTACCAGGAGACGGAGGCCGTGACGGAGGAGCCACCGCTGGCCTGCTACGTGACCGCGTCCTGCGCCGAGCCCGCCGGCCAGCCGCCCACGGGGGCCGAGGCGCCGCCCGCCGCCCCTGCGCTGCCCGCCACCGGCGGCGGCGGCCTCGCCGGTGCGGCGCTCCTGGCGGCCGCCGCCGCGTCCGTGCGACGCCTTCGCCGGTGACCGGCCCGGCCCGGCCACAGGGTCCGCTCGGGAGGACGCGCGTTGGGTGACTTGGCGATGGACACGGCGGTCGAGCCGCGCGGGGAGGGCCGGTTCGCCGCCCAGCTCTCGCAGGACTGGGAGATCTGGGGGCCCAACGGCGGTTACCTGGCCGGGATCGCGCTGCGCGCAGCCGCGGCGTCGTCGGCGCAGCCGGTGCCGGCGTCGCTGACCTGCCATCACCTGTCGGTGGCCTCCTTCGACCCGGTGGAGCTGGAGGTGGTCTCCCTGCGGGCGACACGCCGCGCCGAGTCCCTGCGCGTGACGATGTGGCAGCAGGACAAACGCATCGTCGAGTCCCTGGTGTGGCTGGTGACGCCGGGCGACGGGCTCCTCCACGATGCGGACACGCCCCCGGATGTCGCGGATCCGGACGCCTTGCCGAGCCTGCCGGAACTGCTGGGCGCCGAGCGGCGCAACCCTCCGTCGTATCGCTTCTGGGACAATTTCGAGGCGCGCCCGCTGGACTGGAACGGACCGTTCGAGCAGCGGCCGGCCGGTGAGCCCCGCGTGCGCAACTGGTACCGCTACACACCGACGGCCACGTTCGACGACCCGGTGGTGGACGCCATCCGCTCGCTGATCCTGCTGGACACCATGAGCTGGCCGGCCGCGCGCCGCGCCCACCCGCCCGGGCCGCTGCCGTACGTGGCGCCCACGCTGGACGTGGCGGTGCAGTTCCACCGCGCGGCACCGGCCTCCGAGTGGCTGCTGGTCGAGGGCGTCGCGCCGGTGGCCGAACAGGGGCTGGCCGCGTACAGCGCCAAGGTGTGGTCGCGGGACCGGCGCCTGCTGGCCTCCGCCGCCGGCCAGATGCTGTGCCGGCCGGTGCCAGGGTGAGCGCGCGCGGCATGGCCGCGTGGGTGCTCGCCTTCGCGCTGGCGGCGTGCAACCCGGGCTTCGCGCCGGAGCCGACGCCGCGGCCGAGCGTGCCGGACTACGAGGCCGAGGGCATGCCCACCCCGGCGCCGCTGGACCAGGCCGCCGTGCCGGTGGTCGCGCTGGCCGGCCTGCCGCACCACCGCGTCGACGTGCCGGGCGGGCCCGACTGGCTCGCCCAGGACGCGGACCGGGGCGGGATCTTCGTCAAACTGGACCGCGGCGACGTGGCCGAGCTCGACCCGGCGACCGGGGCGGTGCTCCGCACCCTCGGCGCGCCCGCGCCGCTGTGCCAGGGCATCGGCGCCGGTTTCGGCGGCGTGTGGACGTGCGGCGGCGCGGGCGTGCGCCGGCTGGAGATCGCGTCCGGCGAGCAGACCCGCGACCTTCCCGTCCGCAAGGCGTTCGAGCAGGGCCATCTGCCCGCCGCCTTCGGGCAGGTGTGGGTGCTCACCGGGACCGGCGAGGAGCTCGTCGGCCTGAACCCCGCGGACGGCTCCGTGGCCACCACCGTCGCGCTCGACGCGCGCGGGCACGACCTGGTGTTCGCCCCCGAGGCGCTGTGGGTGGTCAGCGGGCCCGACGACCTGGTGCTCGGCCTGTACCCGAGGCAGGACGTCGTGGCGATGCGCATCGGCGGCATCGACAACCCGCGTGCCGTGGCGGTCGCCCGCGACGTCTGGGTGGCCGCTCCCTCCGGGGTCTACCGCATCGACCGCACCACGGGTGCGCTGCTCGGCGCGATCGGCCTGCCGCTGGGCCAGGACACCGCGATCGCCGCCGACCCCAACGACGTGTGGGTGCGCAGCGCCGCCGGCTTCCTGCACCGCATCGACGCGCGCACGGGCGAGGTGGTCGAGCGCATCGACGCCGGGATCGCGGGCGGCGGCGACGTGCTGCTCACCCCGGACGCGGTGTGGGTGACCGCCTACGACGCGAACGTGGTGGTGCGCCTGGCCCGGCAGCGCTGAGCCGCTGGCGGCGCAGGCACTGCGACGCGTTGGGCGGGGGAGGGCGGACGCGCGCCGAGGGTAAGCCGACCGGCTCTGCGCGGCAGGGCCGGTGGACTCTGCGCGTCGGCACGCCGCGGGCGCACCATGCGGCCATGGCGCCGGCAGGCGCCGGAATCCGAGTGCGAACGGAGGTGGAGGCGCGCGCCGGGCTTCTCTGCCAGCGACACGGAGCTCCGGCGCGCGGGCCCCCACCTCACACAGGAGGCATGACGATGCTTTCCCTCACCGACGCCGCCCAGCGGTTCCTGTCACGCCGGCGCATCGCCGTCGCGGGCGTGTCCCGGACGCCGCAAGGGCACGGCGCGAACGTGGTCTACCAGCGGCTGCGCCAGCGCGGCTATGACGTCTTCCCGGTCAATCCGAACGCCGAGGAGGTCGAAGGCGACCGCTGCTACCCGGACCTGCGCTCCATCCCCGGCGGTGTCGAGGCGGTCGTGATCGGCACCGCCCCGGCGGCCGCCGAGGGCCTCGTCCGCGAGTGCGTCGACCTGGGTGTCACCGACGTGTGGATGCACCGCTCCTTCGGGGGCGGCAGCGTGTCCTCGTCGGCGGCGCGCTACGGCCGCGAGCACGGCGTCATGGTGATCGAGGGCGGCTGCCCGCTGATGTTCGAGCCCACCGGCGACGGGCCGCACCGCTTCCTCAAGTTCGTGTGCACGTTGGCCGGCACGGTCCCGCGCACGGTCGAGGAGATCTCGCCGGCGGCGCCGGCGAGCGGCTGACGGCTTCAGCGTCGCGGCCGCAGGCGCACGATGCGGTCGTCCTGCGGCCCGGGGCTGCCGCGCCCGTCGGTGTTGTTCGTGGCGACCCACAGGCTGCCGTCGGGCGCCTGCGCGACGGCGCGCAGCCGGCCG
>DATMKC010000014.1:0-8822 GCA_035553555.1 Egibacteraceae bacterium
TCAGGGTGCCGCAGGCGGCGGCGCCCACACCGCCGATCATGGCGTACTCGGCCGTCTGCGAGCCGCGCTCCTGGCGCAGCCGGGACATGCGGTCGCGGAGCAATCGGGCCATGTGACCCTCCTTTCGTTCGTGCGCCGCCGGGCTGGTGGCCGTCAGCGTGGTGACGGACGTCGCGCTGGCCGGAGCCCGCGCGCAGGCGGCGGCTGACGCGGCGGCGCTCGCGGCGGCCGGGGCGACGCTGCTGGGGCCCGCCCCCGCGTCCCCGCGGGCCGCGGCCGTGCAGGCGGCGCGCCTGCACGGCGCGCGCCTGCTCGAGTGCTGCGGCGGGGCGGGCGTGGTGCCGCCCCGCATCCGGGTCGCGGTGGCGGTCGCCCCCGCTTCCGGGCTGGGGCGGGCCTTGCGTGGCAGTGTGGTGCGCCATGCGGCCGCCTCGCTGCGTCCCGCAAAGGCGCCAGGCGGGCCGTCAGGTTTCGCGGTGATCGTGCCGAACAGTCAAGGCAACGGGGCCGGTACACGGCCTCGACGCTAGAATCCGGACAACAACGTCATCTCGGCGAGGCCCGCCCCTTCATGGCCGACGCAAGCTCAGTCACGACGCGCACCGCCCCCTCGGAGGGCGGCCTCGTCATGCCCGATCCGTTCGGCGGCAAGGAGCCGTCGGGCGGTGGGGCCGTCTCCTACCTGCTCGACTCCCTCCGGCTGCGGCCGGCCGGGCGCCGGGCGCTGTCGCTGCTGTCGGTGCTGCTGTTCCTGGTGGGCGCGGGCATGTTCGCCTACCCGTTCGTCACCGACATCTACGCCGAGCAGGTGGTGCAGAGCGGGCTGGAGGACACCTTCGACTCGGCGGAGTTCCGCCAGGCCTACGAGGCCGGCGAGCTCAAGGCGGGCGACCCGCTCACGCGCATCCACATTCCCAAGATCGGGGTCGCCGCCGTCGTGGTGAACGGGACCTCGCCGTCGGCGCTGCGCGCGGGCGCGGGGCACTACCCCAACACCCCGCTGCCGGGCGCGCAGGGCAACGTCGGCATCGCCGGGCACCGCACCACGTACGGCAAGCCGTTCAACCGCGTGGACGAGCTGCTCGTCGGAGACGAGATCCGCCTGGAGACGCCGATCGCGATCCACACCTACCGCGTGCTGGCGCCGCCGGCGGACGTGGCCACGCCGTGCGACAAGGACCGCCGGCTGGGGTGCTGGATCACCCACCCGGCGGACTGGAGCGTCGTGGCGCCGATGGAGGGGTACTTCCTGACCTTGACCAGCTGCCACCCGAAGGGCTCCGCGCGGCAGCGCATCATCGTGCGCGCGGAACTGGTGGAGTCCGTGGCGCGTCCGACCGGCTGACAGAAGTGACGACAACAGTGGGAAGCGGGCCAGCACGCATGACCAGGACCGGTGCGACCGCCGTCGTGCGGCTGGCCTGCGCGCTGCTGCTGGCGGCCGCGGTGGTCCTGTTGCCCGCCGGAGGCGCCCGCGCGGCTGGCGAGCCCGGCCTGGAGCGGCCCACCCCCAGCGAGCGCGTGACGCAGGACGGCCCGTATCAGATCACCGGCTACGTCGACGCCGGCCCCGGCGAGGAGGTCCGCGCCATGGAGGCGCGCCTGCTCTTCGACGGCACGCAGCTGGGCTCGGTCAGGAACATGGACTTCATCGGCTCGCAGGAGACCGGGCCCGGCATGCGCCGCACCAGGTGGGCGGTGGCCCTGGACCCGCTGCGCTACTGGGAGGACGCGCAGCCGCTGCTGAACGGCCGCTACCGCGTCGAGGTGCGCGCCACCGTGGTGTTCCAGAGCGTCCCGCGCGAGCCCACCGCCTGGCGCGGGGTGGACTTCGTGATCGACGTCGACCCGCCGGCGACCACCGTCCAGGCCAAGGTGCTGGACGCGGCGCAGCGCCGCGTCGAGGTGTCCTGGGAGCCGGTCCTGCTGCCGGACTTCGTGCGCTACGTGGTGCAGCGCAAGATCGGCGCGGGCGACTGGAAGGACTACCGCGAGGTGCCCAGTGCCGAGGGCACGCGCTGGGCCGACGTGGTGCCCGGCGACGGCGAGTTCGCCTACCGCGTGCAGACCTACCGCCGTGCCGCCGGGGACGGTGAGCGCAAGTCGCCGTGGTCCGCGCCGGCCAACGTCAGCGTCCGCAAGCCCCCGCCGCCCGCACCGCCGTCCGAAAGCGGTGAGGGCGGCGCCGGCGCGGCGGCCGAGCAGGGCCCGCCGGTGCTGCGCGTGCGCACGCCGCCCCCCGCGCGCCCGCCCGCGTTCACGGGCCCGGACACCTACGAGGAGACGCTGGACTACGGCGACACCGAGGTGCCGCTGACCAGCGGGCCGGAGCAGGACCTGGCGCAGGACGAGGCCGCCGAGGAGCTGGGCGAGCTGCGCGTGCGCGAGGACCGCGACTTCCCGGTGCGCCAGGCGCTGGTGCCGGTGGCCGCCGGGCTGGTGCTCACGGTGAGCGCCTGGCACCTGCGCCGGTTCCTGCGCGTCTCCGCCTGACTCAGGCGCGGCGTTCCGACAGCACCGCCTCCAGCAGCGCGATGGCGCCCGCCTTGTCCAGCGGGTGGTTGCCGTTGCCGCACTTCGGCGACTGCACGCAGGACGGGCAGCCGTCCGCGCAGCGGCAGGACGCGACCGCCGCCAGGGTGGCGCGCAGGTGCGCGTCGTCGCTGCGGTAGCCGCGCTCGGCGATGCCCGCCCCGCCGGGGTAGCCGTCGTAGATGAAGATCGTCGCCTCGCCGGTGTCGGGGTGCCACGGCGTGGACACCCCGCCGATGTCCCAGCGGTCGGCCATGGCGAACAGGGGCAACAGGCCGATGGCGGCGTGCTCGGCGGCGTGGGCGGCGCCCGGGACGCGCTCGGCGCCCAGCCCCGCGAGGTCCAGCACTGCCTCCGGGATGGTGAGCCACAGCGCCTGCGTGACCAGCCGCTGCTCGGGCAGGTCCAGGTCCACCAGGCCCAGCGACTCGTTGGTCATGAGGCGCTTGCGCTCGTACGCCAGGACGCGGGTGGACACCTCCACGCGTCCCAGGTGCATGCGGCAGCGCCCCCACGCCACCGACTCCCGCAGCGCCAGCACCGCGATGTCGGTGTCCGCGCGCGGCTGGGTGTACTCCTCGCCGTCGTAGCGCTCCACCAGGGCCACATGGTCTTTCAGGTCCAGCGACCGCACGCGGAACGTGCGGCCCTGGTGCAGGTACACCGCGCCGTCGTGCACGGTGCGGTAGGCGCGGGCCTCGTCGACGTCGCCGATGAGCGCGCCTGTCCCGGCCTCGACGATCGCGAACGGCTCGCCGCCGGCGCTGCGGATGCTGACCCCGGAGGTGGGCGAGCCGCGGCCGGTCCAGTAGTGCGACTCGCCGCGGACGCGCAGGCGGCCGTCGGCCACCGCCTCGGCCAGGAACGGCGCGATCTCGGCAGGCGCGAACGCGCGCTCCTCCGCGTGCAGCGGCAGCTCCCAGGCGGCGCAGTCCAGATGGGGCGCGAGGATGTAGGGGTTGGTCACGTCGGCGGTCGCGTGCTCCAGCGGCCGCTCCCACAACTGCACCGGGTTGGCGAGCAGGTAGTGGTCCAGCGGGTTGTCCTCGGCGACGAACACCACCACCGCCTCGCGGTCGCGCCGCCCGGCCCGGCCGGCCTGCTGCCACAGCGACGCCGTGGTCCCGGGCCAGCCGGCGATCACCACCGCGTCCAGCGAGCCGATGTCGACACCGAGCTCCAAGGCGTCGGTGGCGGCCACGCCGCGCACGCCGCCCGCGATGAGGCCCTGCTCGACGGCCCGGCGCTCCTCCGGCAGCAGCCCGGCGCGGTAGGCCAGCACGTCGTCGGCGTCCAGGATGCGCCGGGCGTGCGCGGCGATCAGCTCCGCGCCCTTGCGGGACTTCACGAAGCACAGCGTCTGCAGGCCGCCCTCGACCAGGCCGGCCAGCACGTCGGCGGCCTCGGCCAGCGTCGAGCGCCTGGCGCCCGAGCGCTCGTCGGTCAGCGGGGGCTCCCACAGCGCCATGGCCACGCGCGGCTTGGGCGCGCCGTCGCGCACGACCTCGGCCACGTCCAGGCCCGACAGGTTGCCGGCGTGCTCGCCCGGATTGCCGATGGTCGCGCTGGCGAAGACGAACAGCGGGTCGGCGCCGTAGTGCTCGGTGAGGCGCCGCAGGCGCCGCAGGATCGCCGCCACGTGCGCGCCGAAGACGCCGCGTGAGACGTGGCACTCGTCCACGATGACCAGCCGCAGGCGGTGGAAGAAATCCGCCCAGCGCTTGTGCTGCGGCAGCAGGCCCGCGTGCAGCATGTCCGGGTTCGTGAGCAGCACGTTGGCCGTGCGCCGGATGGCGTCGCGCTCCTGCCTCGGCGTGTCGCCGTCGTAGGCGGCCGCCCGCACATGCGGGATGCGGAAGGCGCGCAGCGCCCGGAGCTGGTCGTGGGCCAGGGCCTTGGTGGGCGCCAGGTAGATCGCCGTGGAGCGGTCGTCGGCCAGGACCTGCTCCAGCAGCGGCAGCTGGTAGCACAGCGACTTGCCGCTGGCCGTGCCGGTGGCGACCACGAAGTGCCGGCGTGCGCGGGCCAGCTCCAGCGCTTCGGCCTGGTGCACGTACAGCGACTCCACGCCGGCCAGGGCCAGGCGCTGGGCCAGCAGCGCCGGCAGGTCGTCGGGCAACGGCACGGTCCTGGGGGCGCGCGCGGGCAGGTGGTGCACGTGCGCGGCGCGGGGGCGCCCGTCCGCGGCCGGCATGCTCTCGCGCAGGGCGGCGTCGAGCTGCGCGAGCATCGTGTCGGGGTCGGCGGCCATGGCGGGCGCCAGGCTAGCCGGGTGCCGCGACGGGGTAGGCTCTTTGCGCTTTTGGATGATTTGCGTTTCGGCTGTGCCGGTCGAGGGCACGTTTGCCTGCGCTTGCCGCTTGCCCGCGTCTGCGCGGGCCATTTTCGGTCGAGGAGTGTCGGAGTGGAACTCACACTGAACCACCGCAAGGAAGGCGACCGCACGGTTCTCGAGGTGGGTGGCGAGGTCGACGTGTACACGGCGCCCAAGCTGCGCGAGAAGCTCGTGGAGCTTGTGGGCGAGGGTCACTACCACATCGTCGTGGACATGACGAAGGTGGAGTTCCTGGACTCGACCGGGCTGGGCGTGCTGGTCGGCGGCCTCAAGCGCGTCCGCTCGCACGACGGCAACCTGGCGCTGGTGTGCAACCAGGAGCGCATCCTGAAGATCTTCAGGATCACCGGGCTCACCAAGGTGTTCCCGATCCACGAGACGCTGGACGAGGCGCTGCAGGACGCTTGATGGACCTGGCCGAGCTCCACCTGCCGCGCAGCGTCGCGTACGTGGGACTCGCCCGGTCGATCGTCGCCTCGGCCGCCCGGCTCGCGGGCCTGGGCGGTGACCGCCTGGAGGACCTCAAGATCGCCGTGAGCGAGTCGGCGACGCACGCGGTCACGGCGGCCCAGCGAGACGCCGAGCCGCTGGTGCTGGCGTTCGGGCCGCACGAGGGCGCCTTCGAGGTCCATGTGCTGTCGCCCGAGCCCGCCCGCCGCGACCCCGCGGTCGAGGCGCTGCGGGAATGGCCCGACGAGGGCGGCCTGGGGCTCACGCTGGTGGAGGGCCTGGCCGACGCGGTGCTGTTCCCCGACAGCGCTCACCATCAGATGGTGCTGCGCTTCGATCTGCCCGCGCGGACCGACGTGCCGGAGCAAGCGCGGCGCTCCTCCGGCGCGCCGCGCTGAAATCAGTCGGCGTTTCCGCGCGTCCGGCTCCTCCGGCTTCGCTACCATCCGATGCGGGCCCGTGCTTCCCCACCGCTCGCGGTGCCCTGACACCGACACGAGGACGGGTGCGCGTGGATCCGCGAACGAAGTCGAGCCTTGCGGCGTACGAGAAGTCCGCGGTGGAGTACCAGGAGTTCTGGCGGCAGCGCCGGCCCCTGGACGCGGTGCGCAAGTTCGCCGCGCTGGCCGGCAAGGGCGCCACGGTGCTGGACCCGGCCTGCGGCCCGGTGCTGGACGTGCGGCTGCTGCGTGACGCCGGCTTGCGCGTCGTGGCGGGCGACCTGACCCACGAGGTCATGAAGCTGGGCAAGATGCTGTTCCCCAAGGGCGCGCTGGCGCGGTGGGACCTGCGCAACCTGCCGTTCCTGGACGGCTCCTTCGGCGGCGTGTGGGCGCCCGCGGCGCTGCAGCACTTCCCCCGCGGCGAAATCCTGCCGGCCCTGCGCGAGCTGCGGCGCGTGCACCGCGAGGGGCCCATCTTCCTGAGCTTCCGCCAGGGTGCCGGGGACCTGGAGGAGGTCGAGGACCCGCCCGCGGGCACGGTCTACGCCACCACCGTCAGCGCCGACGAGCTGAAGGCGCTGCTGCTGGGCGTCGGCTACACCGAGGTCGAGGTGGAGCAGCGGCCGGACCCGCTGGAGCGCCGTGACGTCACCTGGCTGTACGGCTGGGGCCGCCTGAAGTGATGTCGCCCGGCGGCGCTCAGCGCTGGGCGAAAGCGATGGCGATCGCGGCGGTGTTGCCCGCGATCGTGACCGCCGCCACCGGGTGGACCAGCGCGCGGGCGAGCGGGCTGCTGGATGCCTGACTGGACGGGCGCGCCCGCAGGACCAGGAACCCCGTGATCGCGAGCGCGGCGGCGGCGGCCACCTCCAGGGTCGCGGCCACGAGGGAGAGCGTGTCCGCGCCCTCCAGCAGCGAGTCGCTGAGCCAGGTGCGCCGCGGCGTGAAGTGCACGATGAGGTAGCCCACGGCCAGCACCAGGCCGGACCAGGCGGCCGCCAGGGCCGCGAGCCGGTGGCGCTGCACGCACAGGATCACCACGGCGATCTCCAGGACGATGGCCCCCGTGCCGATGACGAGCACGTCCAGGCCCGCCGTGTCCGCGCCCCGGCGCACGTGGTCGAAGTTGTGCAGCAGGATCACCGCGGCGAAGAACGTCGCCGCCACCATGAGGGCGCTCTCCGAAGAACGTCCTGATGCCTGGGTGGCCGGCGATCCCACGGTCTGCGCCATAGGGCACCCCTCCCGGTCAAGACAGCGGTCGTGGCGCACAGCCTAGAGCCGGCCTCCGCCGCGCACGCCACCTTCAACGCTCGTTGACCGGAATGGGCAGAGCTTCAACGTTGGACGTAGAACGTTGCACCTTGCAGGGATGGATCCAACGAAGTTTGTCGCTCGCCGACCGCGCCCTGGGGCGACTCGCCTGCGCCGGACGGCAGTTGCCCAATCCCCACATACTCATCAGGCCGTACCTCGTCCGCGAGGCTGTGGCGAGTTCGAGGATTGAAGGGACGCAGGCCTCGTTGTCTGAGGTGTTCGACGCCGAGGCGCAGGAAGTGGAGGCCACAGGAGACCTCCTCGAAGTCGCCAACTACATCCGGGCGATGGAGCTGGGTCTGCGCCTCGTGCAGGACGTTCCGATCTCCACGCGCTTCATCCGGGAACTTCACAAGACCCTGATGGCCGGTGTCCGTGGCCAGGAACGCTCGCCGGGGGAGATCCGAACGTCCCCGAACTGGATCGGATCCCCTGACAACCGCCCAGAGACAGCGGTGTTCGTCCCCCCACCGGTGGATGAGATGCACGCCGCGCTGTCGGACTGGGAGCGCTTCCTGCACTACCCGCCACCGCTGCCCGTTCTCGTCCGGTGCGCCCTGCTCCATTATCAGTTCGAGACCATCCACCCGTTCCTGGACGGCAACGGTCGCATCGGGCGCCTGCTCATCGTGCTGTTCCTCGTCGAGCAGGGAGACCTCCCTCAGCCGCTGCTCTACACGAGTGCGTATTTCGAGGAACACAAAGCGGACTACTACGGCCGTCTGCAGGGTGAGCGCGGAGAGCTGGAAGAGTGGATCCAGTTCTTCTTGACGGCCGTCGCCCGACAGGCACAAGACGCCCTCCAGCGGGCGGAACGACTGGCGGATCTGCGGGAGGGTTACCGGCAACGCCTCGCGGTGGGCCGGAGCCGCGCGCACGAGGTCATCGACCTGTTGTTCGCCAACCCAGTGATGACCGCGAAGTTCGTCGCGCGTGGGCTCGGCATCACCTCTCAGGGCGCGCACAACCTCCTCGGCCGGCTGAAGGAGGCGGGCGTCGTCGAGGAATTGCCGCGCGTCCCGGGTCGCTCGTTGCGCTGGCAGGCGCGCGAAATCCTCGAGGCGTTGGGCGGCTTCGCCTCCTAGGCCGACAAAAACAGAGGAGCCGCCGGGTACCGGCGGCTCCTCGTGTACTCGGCGGCTCAGACGAACGCGCTGGCAAAGATCAGCGAGACGATCGTCATCACCTTGATGAGGATGTTCATCGCGGGACCGGACGTGTCCTTGAACGGGTCACCCACGGTGTCGCCGACGACGGCCGCCTTGTGCGGCTCGCTGCCCTTGCCGCCGTGGTTGCCGGCCTCGATGTACTTCTTGGCGTTGTCCCACGCGCCACCCGCGTTGGCCATGAAGATCGCCAGCGCGAAGCCGCTCACCAGCGCGCCGGCCAGGAAGCCGCCGAGCGCGTCGACGCTGACGAAGCCGACCACCAGGGGAACCACCACGGCGAGCGCGCCGGGAATGAGCATCTCCTTGAGCGCCGCGCCCGTGGAGATGTCCACGCACTTGGCGTACTCGGGGACCACGCCCTCCTTGCCCTCGCGCAGGCCCGGGATCTCCCGGAACTGGCGGCGCACCTCCTCGATCATCTTGTTCGCGGCGCGGCCGACGGCGTTGATCGTCAGCGCGGCGAACAGGAACGGCAGCATGGCGCCCAGGAACAGGCCGGAGAACACCGCCACGTCGCCGATGTCCAGCGAGATGCTCCCGCCGGCGGCCTGGATCGCCTGCTCGAACGCCTTGAAC
>DATMKC010000015.1:0-4398 GCA_035553555.1 Egibacteraceae bacterium
CCGTTGGCCTCCAGCAGCGCGGCTTTCATGTCCGGCGTGGTCGAGTCGATGACGACGTCGGACATGAAAGCCGCGCTGCTGGAGGCCAACGGCGGCGAGCGCGTGGACGTCGTCCTGGAGATGGTCGGCGGCTCGACGTTCGACGGCAGCCTGGCCGCGCTGGCGCCGTTCGGCCGTCTGGTCACGTACGGCACCGCCAGCCGCGAGCTGCCCACCCCGGTCGAGCCGCGCAAGCTCGTGCACGGCACCAAGGCCGTCGTCGGCTTCTGGCTGGCCCACTGTTTCACGCGCCAGGACTTCCTGCACCCGCAGATGCGCGAACTGTTCGACCTGACGCTGGCCGGGAAACTGCGCCCCATCGTGGGCGCGACCTACCCGCTGGCCGACGCGCGGCTGGCCCACGAGTCGCTGCGCTCCCGGGGGTCGGTCGGCAAGCTGCTGCTCGACCCCACCGTCTGAACGGGGGGTTTTCACTGCCCGGCGATTGAGATCGCCGCAGGCCACGGGGCTACCGTGGGTCCTCGCGCGGTGCAAACCCGCGTGCCTGCCGATCCCTCAAGGAGTGCCCGTGGCTTCGCTCATCGCGCCGCATGGCGGCGAGCTCGTCGATCTGGTGGTGGACGCCGCGCGCGCGGCGGAGCTCAAGGAGGCGTCCCGCACTTGGGCGTCGTGGGACCTCACCGAGCGGCAGCTGTGCGACCTGGAGCTGCTGGCCAACGGCGCGTTCTCGCCGCTGCGCGGTTTCCTGAGCCGGGCGGACTACGAGGCGGTGCGCGACGGCATGCGCCTGGCCGACGGCACGCTGTGGCCGATGCCGATCACCCTGGACGTGACCGAGGCGTTCGCCGAGGGGCTGTCCGCCGGCGACCAGGTGGCGCTGCGCGACGCCGAGGGCGTCATGCTCGCCGTCCTGCACGTGGAGGACGTCTGGCGTCCGGACCTGGAGGAGGAGGCGCGCAAGGTCTTCGGCACCGCCGACACCAGGCACCCGGCGGTGGCCCACCTGCTGCAGCGGTCCAACCCGGTGTACGTGGGCGGGCGCGTGGAGGCGTTGCAGCTGCCCCAGCACTACGACTTCCACGAGCTGCGCCGGACGCCGGCGCAGGTCCGCGAGCTGATCGCGCGCCACGGCTGGGAGCGCGTCGTCGCGTTCCAGACCCGCAACCCCATGCACCGCGCCCACGTGGAGATCACCCGCCGGGCCGCGGAGGAGGTCGGCGGCGGCCTGCTGATCCATCCCGTGGTGGGCCTCACCAAGCCCGGTGACGTGGACCACTACACGCGCGTGCGCGTGTACCGCAAGCTCATCGACCGCTACCCGGACGGCTCGGCGGAGCTCAGCCTGCTGAACCTGGCGATGCGCATGGGCGGCCCGCGCGAGGCGGTGTGGCACGCGATCATCCGCCGCAACCACGGGGTCACGCACTTCATCGTGGGCCGCGACCACGCCGGCCCGGGCAACGACTCCGCCGGCGAGCCGTTCTACGGCCCCTACGACGCGCAGGAACTCATGGCGACCTACGCGGAGGAGCTCGGCGTCGGCATGGTGCCGTTCCGCATGATGGTCTACATCGCCGAGCAGGACCGCTACGTGCCCGACGACGAGGTGCCCGAGGGGTCCACGGTGCTGTCCATCTCCGGCACGCAGCAGCGCGAGCTGCTGGCGCGCGGCGAGGACATCCCCGAGTGGTTCACCTACCCGGAGGTCGTGGAGGAGCTGCGCCGCACTTCCCCGCCAAGGGAGAAGCAGGGCTTCACGGTGTTCTTCACGGGCCTGTCCGGCTCCGGCAAGTCGACCGTCGCCAACGTGCTGATGGTGAAGCTGCTGGAGCGCGGCGGCCGCAACGTGACGATGCTGGACGGCGACCTGGTGCGCAAGCACCTGTCCTCCGGCCTGGGCTTCTCCAAGGAGGACCGGGACACCAACATCCGCCGCATCGGCTGGGTCGCGGCGGAGATCGCCAAGAACGGCGGTGTCGCGGTGTGCGCCCCCATCGCGCCGTACGACGCGACGCGCAAGGCGGTGCGGGAGATGACCGAGGCGCAGGGCGGCGGCTTCGCCCTGGTGCACGTCGCCACACCGCTGGAGGTGTGCGAGCAGCGCGACCGCAAGGGCCTGTACGCCAAAGCGCGCGCCGGCGAGCTCAAGGAGTTCACCGGCATCAGCGACCCGTACGAGGAGCCCGACGACGCCGAGCTGGTGATCAACACCGCGGTCGTGTCAGCCGAGCAGGCCGCGGACGAGGTGCTGGCCTGGTTCGAGAAGCAGGGCTACTTCGGCTGAGGGGCTGCTGCTCGACCTGCGGGCTGGTCCGGGCGCGCTGCAGCCTGCGGACGGGCTCCCCGCTTCGCTCCAAGGGGACCCGTCCTCGGCTGCCCCGCGCCCTCCCCTGCCGCTCTAGGTCGCGCTCAGCGCGCCCGCAGCAGCCAAGAGCAGGAGCGCGTAGGCGGTGCGGTGCTCCCAGGCGCGGAGGCGCCCCATGCGCTCGGCGGCGCGCTCGCGGACCCACATGCCGACGCCCAGCGTGCTGACCGCGCGCGCCACCGCGAACGACATCCCGACCGCCATGCCGTGCAGCGGGCCCAACCAGGCGCCCAGCAGGAAGGCGCCCCACCACAGCCACGTGGGCAGGATGGTCAGCGGCCCGACGCCGAGGCGCGCGCCGTAGAGCAGCGCGACGACGGGCGGGGCGAACAGCCGGGACCACTCGACCGGCACCTGCGTGCGCACCGAGGGCGGCTGGATGCCCCGTGGCAGCGTGGCGAGGAGGTCGAGCACGACCGCGGCCAGGGCCACGACCGCGGCGTCCCGCGGCGACGGGCGCGGCAAGACGAGGCCGGGCAGCCCGGCGAAGAAGCCGAGCAGTGCCGCCGAGCCGGACGCCGCGAGCGCGAAGACCCCGACGACGGTGAGACGCTGGCGCCCCCGGACCGGGGGCAGGAGGGTCTCGGCGACCGAGAGGCCTCAGGGCGACCACAGCGACCGCAGGCCAGCGGCGAAGGCCAGCAGGAGCGCGATCCCGAGCGGTTCCACAGGATTCACGTCCGTGCGGGTGCGATTCGGGCGACATGGCGCCCAGAACGCACCCATCCAGGGGGGGTACCGGGCTCCGCCCGGTCCGACGTCATCGCCGCGCCTTGCCGATCGGGCGCTCGGAGCGCGGCTGCGAGATGACCGGCAGGCCCTCGCCCGCCTGGCCGCGCAGCAGGTGCGCCTCGAACTCGTTCAACAGCGACTGCAGGTCGTAGTACGGCCGGTCGCCGAACTCCTCCACGGTTCCGGCCACGAACGCGCGCTGCACCCCCGCCCGGTGCGCGTGCAGCCACTGCCACGCGCCGTCCAGCGACCCTGCGCGGTACGTCAGCATGGGGCCGGCCAGGCCGGCCAGCCCCGCGGCCGCGGCGGCGTTGCCCACCGGGGTCAGCGCGACCGTGTCCCGCGAGACGCCTTCGGCCACCATGCGGTCGGCCAGCGCGATAGCGAGCCCCGCGGCGTCGCCCGCCGCGATCGCCTCACCGCCGGGGAAGCGCGCCGCGTCGGCCGGGTCGCCGGAGACCACGAGCGTGCGGTGGACCGGCTCCGGCTCCCGCAGCACCTCGCGCGAGGCGGCGCCGTCGCCCACCAGGAGCGGCCAGCCCTTGGCGGCCGCGAGTGCGCCCGCCTGCGCCACCGCCTGGTAGCCCACGCCCGGCAGCACCACCACGGCGGTGCGCGCGCCCGAGGTGCGCCGCACCCAGGTGCCCACCTCGGCCGAGGCCGGGACCGGGTCGGCCTGCGTGTTGAGGCGGGTGACGTGCCGGCCCTGCGCCACCAGCGCGACCTCCACCACGGGGCTGAAACGCCCCACGAGCAGAACGAACTCCGTCTGCAGCCGGGCGAGCTCCTCGCCGACTCTGCCGTCCAGCGTGTCAGGTGCCGACAGCAGCACCGGCGCGTCCGCCACGCGCGTGAGCCCGGCCGCGAGCGCCGCGAAGCCGCTGCTCCCGGCGTCCCCGAGCACGGCCACCGGCCGCCCCGCCTGGCCGAACCGCGTCCGGCTCACCGCCAGCGACAGCTCCACCGGATCGTGGGAACGCAGCCGCCGGATGATCTTGGTCTGCAGCCGGGGGTCGGCCCCGCAGCTCTCCACGATGCACTTCACGCGCGTCCCGCTGGGGCAGTAGCCCACGGGGTGCGGCGTGTTCGGCGCGCAGCAGTCACAGATCTTCTTGAGCGCGCCGTCGGCGCAGCAGCCGCGCGCGTACCAGCACCAGCCCCAGGTGTCGTGGCAGTCGTAGTCGGCGCACTTGGGCGCCACGCCGGACTGCCCGCACACGCGGGCGAGCGCCGGCTCCTCCAGCGCCATGGTGATGGCGCCGCCGCCGGCCACCACGACCGCCACGCGGCCGGCCTGCGCC
>DATMKC010000016.1:0-4693 GCA_035553555.1 Egibacteraceae bacterium
CGCGCAGGCGCTCCAACTCGTCGCTGGACGAATCGAGCTTTGCCTGCAGTTTGGAGATTTTGTCCTCGTCGCGCAGCGCGCGCGGATCGCGCAGCGCCATGAGATAGTTGCGGACGGCCGAGTCGGCGGCGGAAGAGGCCATTGCGGGATGCCTTTCTTGATGTGGGGACGTTTGCGCGCAGCATATTCGTTTTGCACGCGCGATGGCGAATGCTTGTTGCCGCCCGGCCGACGCTCCCGAGCGGCCGGCCGCCCGGCCCAAGCCCGCGCGACTCTTTGCGGTTTCGCTACGGCGCGCGAGGGGGGTGCTCTGTCATACTTCACCGCAACTGTCCTGTCGGCCTCGTCCCGGGCCGCCGCCGCATTGCCGCCCGGGCCGCCACATGTTGTTCACCGCTGAACCGATTGGACGTGCTGGTGCCCTTCCCTGAAGAGGTGGCGGACGGCGTACGCGCGGGGGATCCCGACGCGGTCGGCGCCGTCTACGTCGCGCTGTCCGATCGCCTGCTCGGCTATCTGATGGCGAGGGTGCGCGACCGCGGCGTGGCGGAGGACCTGCTGGAGGCCACGTTCCTCGAGTTGCTGCAGAAGGGCCGCACGATCAGGGGCGGCGCCGCCTCCATCAAGGTGTGGCTGTTCCGGGCCGCGTACTTCAATGCCCTCGACCACCTGCGCAAGGTCAAGCGGCGGATGGAGGACCTGACCGACGACGAGGAGGCGCTGGACATCGTCGACCACGGCGTGTCCAGCCCCGAGGACTCCGCCATTCGAGCCGACGTCCGGCGGCGGGTCCGCCAGGCCATGACCCAGCTGTCCCCGGAGCAGCGCCAGGTGCTGCTGCTGCGCTATGTCGCGGGACTTTCGGCCCCTGAAGTCGGAGCAGTTCTGGACAAATCGGACGGCGCGATCCGGAGCCTCCAGCACCGGGCGGAGCGCGCCTTGGCGAAACTGCTCGAATCCGAGCGGGAGTCGTCCGCACCGATCAGCGGCCCCGGCACGTCCTAGGAGCGAGGCTCGGCGCCGCGGGCTTGTTTCTCTGCGGCTTCGGGACTCCCGGAACCGCGAGTTTGGCCGCACAATGTCATGGTGGCCGGCCGCTACGAGCCCGGTACCGCGAAGGAACGCCCGAGCCCGCCCAACCGACGTCTGTCATGAGCCGATGAGCAAGCACAGTCCCCACCGCGATGTCGATCCAGCGCTCGGTGCGCTGATCGAAGCCGCGTACACCGAGCGCGTGGACATGGATGTGGCGGCACGCCACCTCTGGGTCATCCACCGCGCCGCGGGGGCGGTGCGTGGCCAGGGCCGGCGCACGCGCAAGGCGCTGGTGTCCGTGCTGGCGGGCGGCATGCTGTTCATGTCCTCCGGCGGCGCGGTGGCCGCGAGCGCCGATTCGCTGCCCGGGGACATGCTCTACACCGTCAAGCGAGGGGTCGAGGCGGCGCGCATCGTGTTGACGGTGAGCTCCGAGGGCGACGCGCGGCTGCACCTGGCGCTGGCGCAGCGTCGCATGGCCGAGCTGCGCGCCGCGGCGGCCAAGCGTCCGGAGGCGGTGCCGGCGCTGGTGCGCGACGCACAGGTCTCGCTGGCCTCCGCCGAGCGGACGGGCGGCACCGAGGTGGCCCACGAGGTGCAGGAGGCCAGCGCGCAGCTGACCGTGCTGGTCGCCGTCATCGACGAGTCGGCGGGCGACCGCGTCGCCAGCCGCAAGACCACCACCGCGGAGTCCGAGCAGGCGATGATGGCCTCCGCCTCGCCGGGGCCGTCGGAGCAGGGCGCCTCCGCGTCGCCGAGCGCGTCGCCCAGCGATGGGCAGATGGCCCTCGCCGGCGAGCCGTCCGAGGGCCAGAGCGCGTCCGCGTCGCCGTCGCCCAGCCAGTCGGCCAGCGCAACCCCGAGCGCCTCCGCCACGCCGAGCGAGCCGTCGGAGTCCGCGACGCCGACGCCGACGCCGACCGAGACCGCCACCGAGAGCGCCAGCCCGACCCCGACGGCGACGACCCCGCCGTCCTCGGAGCCGGCGCCGACGTCGAGCCCCGGCCGCAAGTACGAGTCGGTGGAGCCGACGGAGTCGCCGACCGGGACGCAGACGCCGACGCCCTCGCCCACGCCGGAGGAGACCCCGACCGGCTGAGCCTTCCTGCCGCACGGCCCCGCCGCCAGCAAGTAGGGTTTGGCTCGTGAAGGGCATCGATGTCGGCCTGTCGGCTCGCACGTACTGGGTGTGGAAGCGCGTCTGTCACGGCCTCGGCCTGCACTGGGAGCGCCTGACCACTTCGGTGGAGGACCCGCGCTCCATCTGGGCGTGGAAGCAGGAAGTCGTGGTGGAGCGCTTCCACGCGTCCATCCTGCGGCGGCTGGCGGAGAAGGCGCTGGCGGCGGGCGAGCCCATGGGCCAGGGCCAGGACTGGCGGACGGCCGGCGGCGACGAGGCCGAGTGGCTGGAGCTGGACGACCTGCTGCGCACGCTGCGCGCCCACCGCGAGATCGAGGACATCCGCCTGCTCGCCCGCGCCGAGCCCCCCGAGGACGAACTTGTGGACGAGCGAGAGTGACGGACGGCTCGGCCGCATAGCCTTGACGGCATCACACGGGGGCGACGATGCCAACCACCACAGAAGCACTCATCATTGCGCTGCTGTTCCTGGCGCCGGGGTTGCTCTACGACTATGGGGTAACGCGCAGTGCACCGTATCGTCGGCCCGACACCGGCGAGCGGTTGTGGCGCGCGTTCGCCAACTCGCTGATCTTCCAGGCTGCGGCGCTTCCGCTCACGTTCCTGGTTTGGCGGCACTACGCATGGATGGACCTGTCGCACGCTCCGCCCGCCTCCCTCGCCGTGCTGGGGCTGGTCGCCGGGAGATACGTCGCCGTGCCCTACGGAGCGGGAACACTGCGTGGACGGCGCGTTCGCTCGCGGATATCGGAGACGCCCTCCGGCTGGGATCACGCGTTTCGTCACCTTGCGGGGGGCGGCTACGTCCGAGTGAAGCTGAAGACCGGTGAATGGATCGCCGGTCTCTATGCGCACCTCGATGGGCAGGTCCCCCCGTACGCGTCTGGATATCCCAACGACCCCACCGCATACCTGCCCGCCCAACTCGAAGTCGATCCTTTCACCGGCGCCATTCTCCTTGATGGTGCAGCAGGGGCTCGGGTGAGAGAGTGGGGGGTTCTTCTCCGGGCCGAGGAATGTGAGCGGGTTGAGTTCCAACCACTGCCGAGGAGAGCATCATGACGGACATGACCAAGACGACGCGCAACGAGGAGTGGGGGCCGTACACCTCGACCCGGCGCGTCGACATCCGTGCTTTGCCACCAGTACGTGACGCAGGGGGGATCTCGGGAGGCCTTGAGGACGTGCTGCGTCACATCCCAGAACGGGAACTGGAACGGGTCCTGGAACGCTTCGCGCGTCGGACCCGGGGGGCGAGGCGGCTGCGGTCCGACGACGAGGATTAGCGGGCGTTGAAGTACTTGGCCTCGGGGTGGTGGACCACGAACGCGTCGGTGGACTGCTCGGGGACGAGCTGGAACTCCTCGGAGAGCTCCAGGCCGATGCGCTGCGCCTGGAGCAGCTCGAACAGCGGCTTGCGGGCCTCCAGGTCCGGGCAGGCGGCGTAGCCGAAGCTGTAGCGCGAGCCCTGGTAGCCCTGGTCGAACAGGGACTCCATGTCCTCCGCGTCGTCGCCGGCGATGCCGAGCTCGGTGCGCACGCGCTTGTGCCAGTACTCCGCCAGCGCCTCGGCCATCTCCACGCCGAGGCCGTGCAGGTACAGGTAGTCGGTGTAGCGGTCGGCGGCGAAGAGCTCCTGCGCGCGCTCGCTCACCCGCTGCCCGACGGTGACCGCCTGGAACGCGATCACGTCGCGCTCGCCGGATGAGCGCGGGCGGAAGAAGTCCGGGATGGACAGGCGCCGCCCGGTGCGCTGCCGGGGGAAGCTGAACGTCGCGGCGACCTCGTCGCCGTCCGGCGCCGCCCACACGATCAGCTCGTTGCCGTCGGCGTTGGCCTGCCAGTAGCCGTACACGACCTCCGGCACCAGCAGCCGCTCGCGCACCGCCATCTCCAGGATGTGGCGCAGCGCCTCCTCGCCCTTGTCGAAGTCGGCGTTGCGCAGGCCCCACTGGTTGCGGAACAGCGCCGTCTTGTTCAGGAACGGCAGGATCTCCTCGATGGACAGCCCGCGCACCACGCGGCTGCCCCAGAACGGCGGCTCCGGTACGGCCACGTCCCTGCGCACGTCGGTTTGCACCACCTCGTCGACGGACGGACGGTCGTCGCGGCGCCCCCTGGCCAGCGGCAGCTCCTTGACCAGGCGGCCCCAGTCGTCGGGGATGCCACCGGCCTTCTTGAGCTCGGCGAGCTCGTCCATCGTGCGCAGGCCGGCGAACGCGTCGCGGCAGTAGTGCACGGGCCCGGGATAGACCTTGCGCAGGTCCGCCTCGACGTAGTTGCGCGTCAGCGCGGCCCCGCCCAGCAGCACCGGCCAGCGCGTCAGGCCGCGGCGCACCAGCTCCTCCAGGTCCTCGCGCATCACCACGGTGGACTTCACCAGCAGGCCGGACAGGCCGATCGCGTCGGCGTCGAAGTCCTCGGCGGCGGCCACGATCGCGTCGATCGGCTGCTTGATGCCCAGGTTGCGCACCTCGTAGCCGTTGTTGGTCAGGATGATGTCGACGAGGTTCTTGC
>DATMKC010000017.1:0-2942 GCA_035553555.1 Egibacteraceae bacterium
GCCTCGCCGAGCGGCATACCCAGGCGCTGGAGCGCGCCGCCGGGCTGACCGCCGAGCAGGCGCGTCGCGAACTGCTCGCCGGCGAGGAGGAGGCGGTGCGGCTCCGGGTCCGCCGCCTCGCCGCGGACCTGGAGGCAGAGGCCAGGGAGCACGCCGAGGCGCGGGCCCGCGACCTGATCGCCACGGCCGTCCAGCGCCTGGCGCTGTCCACCGTCAGCCCGGCCACCACCGTGGCGGTGCCGTTGCCCGAGGGCGACATGAAGGCCCGCATCATCGGCAAGGAGGGCCGCAACATCCGCACCTTCGAGGAGCGGACCGGCGTGAACGTCGTCATCGACGAGCTGCCGGACGCCGTGCTGCTGTCCAGCTTCGACCCGCGTCGCCGGGAGGTCGCCCGGGTGGCGCTGCGCGCGCTGATCGCGGACGGGCGCATCTACCCCACCACCATCGAGGAGCAGGTCGCACTGGCCGAGGAGCACGTCAGTGTGGAGACGGAGCGCGCCGCCATCGACGCCGCCACGGACGCGCGGGTCTACGACCTGTCGCCCGAGCTCGTCGAGTCGCTCGGCGAGCTGTACGTGCGCACCTCCTACGGGCAGAACGTGCTGCAGCACTCCGTGGAGGTGGCGCACCTCGCGGGGATGATGGCCCAGGAGCTGGGTGTGGACGCCGATCTGGCCCGGCGCGCCGGGCTGCTGCACGACATCGGCAAGGCGCGCGGCCAGGACGAGCCCGGCAGCCACGCCGCCGTCGGCGCGCGGCTGGCCGCGCGCATCGGCGAGCCCGCCGAGGTCTGCCACGCCATCGAGGCGCACCACGGCGAGGTGGAGCCCGCCACGCCGGAGGCGGTCCTGGTGCAGGTCGCCGACCAGATCTCCCTGTCCCGGCCGGGCGGCCCGCGGGAGCCGCTGGAGCAGCACATGAGCCGCATGCGCGCCATCGAGGAGCTGTGCCGGTCCTTCGACGGGGTGGAACGGGTGCACGCGATGCAGGCCGGCCGGGACATCCGCGTGATGGTGAGCCCGAAGCGGGTGGGCGACGAGGAGGCGCGCGAGCTGGCGCGCACCATCGCCGCCCGCGTGGAGAGCGAGCTCGCCTTCCCGGGGCGGGTCGCCGTCACCGTGGTGCGGGAGCTGCGCGCGACGGAGTTCGTGCGCTGACGGATGGATCGGACACGCACCGCGGAGCTGGGGGGCGCCAGACGAGCCGGAAAGGGATGACGTCCCATCAGCGCCTTCAGGGTTTCCAGCACATCGAGCGCGAACGCCGTCGGGTGGGCCGTCGCCGCGACGATCCGCGGCGAGGGCTCGGCCGAGCTGCACGTGGTGGGCGCGGGAGCGGCCAACCAGGCGCTGAAGGCCATCGCCATTGCGCGCGCGCTGCTGCGCGACGACGACGTCGACCTGGTGTGCGCGCCGGAGTTCATGGACGTCGAGATCGAGGGCCTGGTGCGCACGGCGCTGCGGCTGGTGGTCGACGGCCGGGACCAGCGCGACGCCCAGGGTGCCCCGTCCGAGTAGGCCGCTTATCCTTGGCGCCGTGACCGCACGCACCTATTTCATCCGCACCTTCGGGTGCCAGATGAACGAGCACGACTCCGAGCGCGCCGCCGGCGTGCTGGAGATCATGGGCTACCGCGCCGCCGGCGACGCCGAGTCGGCCGACCTCGTGCTGTTCAACACGTGCGCGATCCGCGAGAACGCCGACAACAAGCTCTACGGGCAGCTGTCGGCGCTCAAGCCGCTGAAGCTCGCCGACCCCGCCAAGACGGTGGTGGTCGGCGGCTGCCTGGCGCAGAAGGACCAGGGCGAGCTGGCGCGCCGCGCTCCGTGGGTGGACGTGGTCTACGGCACGCACAACATGGGCTCGCTGCCCAAGCTTTTGGCGCAGGCCGACTCCAGCGCCCTGCCGGTGATCGAGATCCTGGAGCACACCGAGATGTTCCCCTCGGCGCTGCCGGCGCGGCGCGAGGTCGGACACCACGCCTGGGTGTCCATCTCCATCGGCTGCGACAACACCTGCACGTTCTGCATCGTGCCGAGCCTGCGCGGGCCGGAGAAGTCCCGGCGCATGGGCGACATCCTGGGCGAGGTCCGCGCGCTGGTCGCCGACGGCGTGCGCGAGGTGTCGCTGCTGGGCCAGAACGTCAACTCCTACGGCCGCGACCTCGTGCGCGCCGGCGAGGTGGCCGAGCCCGGGCCGCGCAACCGCACGCTGTTCGCCGAGCTGCTGCACGGGCTGGGCGACGTGGACGGCCTGGAGCGCGTGCGCTTCACCAGCCCGCACCCCAAGGACTTCACCTCCGACGTGTTCGCCGCCATGCGCGACGTGCCGAACGTGTGCGAGCAGCTGCACCTGCCGCTGCAGTCCGGCAGCGACCGGGTCCTCAAGCTCATGCAGCGCAGCTACCGCTCCTCGCGCTACCTGGAGCTGGTCGCCGAGGCGCGCGAGACCATCCCCGGCGTGGCGATCTCCACCGACATCATCGTGGGTTTCCCCGGCGAGACCGAGGAGGATTTCGCCGAGACGCTGCGCGTCGCCGAGGCCGCCGCCTTCGACAGCGCGTACACGTTCGAGTACTCCAAGCGTCCCGGCACGGCGGCCGTGGACATGGACGGGCACCTGGACGCCGGCGTGGTCAACGCGCGCTACCGGCGGCTGGCGGCGCTGACCGACGAGCTGGCGCTGCGGTCCAACGAGCGGCAGCTCGGCACGGTCCAGGAGCTGCTGATCGAGGGCCTGTCCAAGCGCGACGCGGCGATGGCCAGCGGCCGCACGCGCACGAACCGCCTCGTGCACGTCCCGGTGGGGCCCGGCGTGGAGGCGGGGGCGCTGGTGCGCGCGCGGCTGGACCGCGCCGCCCCCCACTACCTGGTGGGTGCGCTCACGGACGCGCCCTGCGACGTGCCGGTCGGCGCGCCCCTGCCCGTCCGGTCTTGAAC
>DATMKC010000018.1:0-6693 GCA_035553555.1 Egibacteraceae bacterium
GCGGCGTCGGCGGCTTCCCGGGACTCCAGTTCCGCGTCCAGGGCCACGATCCAGCGCCCGCCGGGGTTCTGGCTCACGTCGGCCAGCCGGACGCGCAGCCGCACCGCGTCGCCCACCCGCACCGGCCGGATGAAGCGCACCCGGTCGAAGCCGTAGTTGACCAGGTATTCCAGCCCGTCGGCCTGCGGCATGGCCTGCTCGGCCAGCGCGGTGAACAGCGACAGCAGCAGGAAGCCCTGCGCGATCGGCCCGCCGAACGGGCCCTCCGCCGCCGCCCTGGCCGGGTCGTTGTGGATCCACTGCGCGTCCCCGGTGTTGTCGGCGTGGCGGTCCACCCGCTCCTGGTCGACCATCAGCCAGCCCGAGCGCCCCAGCTCCTGCCCGACCCGCCCCTGCAGCGTCTCCACCGCGCCCACCGTGGCCTCCTCGAGGTGTCGCCGGAGGTCCCGCACGGCCCGGCACCGTCGGCACGCGGCGGTTGCGACCCTCCGCGGCTGCCGCGCATCGTAGGCTAGGGCGCCGCCGGCGATGCGGCGTCCTCGTTTCCGCGCGACAGGAGTTCCGGGCCCAAGATGAGCGATCTCGACCTGCTTGCGGTCAACACCGTGCGCACCCTTTCCATGGACGCGGTGCAGGCCGCGAACTCCGGGCACCCCGGCACGCCGATGGCGCTGGCGCCGCTGGGCTACTCGCTGTTCACGCGCTGGCTGGCGCACAACCCGGCGGACCCGTCGTGGCCGGACCGGGACCGCTTCGTGCTGTCGGCCGGCCACGCGTCGATGCTGCTGTACTCGCTGCTGCACCTCACCGGCTACGACCTGCCGCTGGAGGACCTGCGCAACTTCCGCCAGCTCGGCCACCGCACGCCGGGCCACCCGGAGAACTTCGTCACGCGCGGCGTGGAGACCACCACCGGGCCGCTCGGGCAGGGCGTGGGCAACGCGGTGGGCATGGCGCTGGCCGAGCGCATCCTGGCGGAGCGCTTCAACCGGCCGGGTCACGACATCGTCGACCACCGCACCGTGGTGATCGCCAGCGATGGCGACCTCATGGAGGGCGTGTCGGCGGAGGCCTCCAGCCTGGCGGGCCACCTGGGCCTGGAGAAGCTGGTCGTCTACTGGGACGACAACTCCATCACCATCGACGGCCGCACCGACCTGTCGTTCACGGGCGAGGACGTGTGCGCGCGCTACGCCGCCTACGGCTGGCGCGTGCTGGCGGTCGACGACGTCAACGACCTGGACGAGCTGGACCGGGTCACCAAGGAGGCGCTCACGCCGGACGGCCGCCCCACCTTCGTGCGCGTCAAGACGGTCATCGGCTACGGCTCGCCGAACAAGGCCGACACCTCCGCCGCGCACGGCGCGCCGCTGGGCGCCGAGGAGATCGCGGCCACCAAGCGCAACCTCGGCTGGGACTACCCGGAGCCGTTCACGGTCCCTCAGGAGGCGGCCCGCCACGCCGACCAGCGCGAGCGCGGCGCCGACCTGCAGGAGGACTGGGAGCGCCGCTTCAACGCCTACGCGGTGGACCACCCCGAGCTGGCCGCCGAGTTCCGCCGCGTGATGGCCGGTGAGCTGCCGGAGGGCTGGGACGCCGACCTGCCGAAGTGGGAGACGGGCGCCAAGGAGGCCACCCGCAAGTCCAGCGGCGCGGTGCTCAACGCGCTCGCGGCACGGCTGCCGGAGCTGGTCGGCGGGTCCGCGGACCTGGCGGAGTCCAACAACACGCGGATCTCCGACGGCGGCGACGTCCTGGCGGGCGCGTACGGGCACCGCAACGTCAACTACGGGGTGCGGGAGCACGCCATGGGCTCGGTCATGAACGGCATGGTCCTGCACGGCGGCATCCGGCCGTTCGGCGGCACGTTCCTGATCTTCACCGACTACCTGCGCCCGTCGCTGCGGCTGGCCTGCCTCATGGGCCTGCCGGTCGTCTACGTGATGACGCACGACTCCATCGGCCTGGGCGAGGACGGCCCGACGCACCAGCCGGTGGAGCACCTGGCCGCCCTGCGCGCGATCCCGAACCTGCACGTGATGCGGCCGGCGGACGCGCGCGAGACCGCGGGCGCCTGGCGCCACGCGATCGCGCGGACCGACGGCCCGACGCTGCTGGCGCTCACCCGCCAGGGCGTGCCCGTGCTGGAGGGCAGCGCGGCCGAGGAGGTCGCCAGGGGCGCGTACGTGGTGGTGCCCGACGACGACAACCCCGACGTGGTGCTGATCGCCACGGGCAGCGAGGTCTCCCTGGCCGTGGAGGCGGCGGCGATCCTTGCCGAGCACGACATCTCCGCGCGTGTGGTCTCCATGCCGTGCTGGGAACTGTTCGAGCAGCAGGGCGGCGCCTACCAGGACCTGGTGCTGCCGCCGGACGTGCCGGCGCTGTCGATCGAGGCGGCCACCAGCTTCGGCTGGTCACGGTGGGCCGACGAGCACATCGCGCTGGACCGCTTCGGCGCCTCCGCCCCCGCCGAGGCGCTGTTCGAGCACTTCGGCTTCACGCCGCAGGTGGTGGCGCAGGCGGCCGAGGAGCTGCTGGACAGCTTCGCCGGCGACTACGACGACGAGGAGCAGCACGCGTGAACCCCCTCCAGCGCCTCCGCGACCTCGGCCAGTCCGCCTGGCTGGACTCCATCCAGCGCTCCTACCTGGAGCCGGGCGGCTACCTGGACACCCTGATCGCCGCCGGCGAGATCGATGGCCTGACGTCCAACCCCTCGATCTTCGAGCAGGCGCTGGGCAAGGACCGCTCCTACGACGCCCAGCTCGCCGAGCTGAAGGGGAGCGATCCCCGCGAGGCGCTGTGGGAGCTCATGAAGGCCGACATCACGGTGGCCTGCGACAAGTTCCTGCCGATGTGGCGCGCCTCCGGCGGCGCGCACGGCTACGTGTCGATCGAGGTGGACCCGTCCAAGGCGTTCGACACCGCCGCGACCACCGACGAGGGCTCGAAGCTGTTCGCCGAGCTGGACCGGCCCAACCTCATGATCAAGGTGCCGGGCACCGAGCCCGGCCTGGAAGCGGTCAGCCGCCTGCTCGCCGAGGGCGTGAACGTGAACGTGACGCTGCTGTTCTCCGTGGCGCGCTACGAGGCGGTCATCGCCGCGTACCTGGACGGCCTGCGCCGGCGGGCCGACCGCGGCGGCGACCTGCGGGCGGTGGCGTCGGTCGCGTCGTTCTTCGTGAGCCGCGTGGACAGCAAGGTCGACGCCCTGCTCGGGCCGGACCACCCGCGCCTGGCCACGGCCGCGATCGCGAACGCCCGTGTGGCCTACGGCTCGTTCGTCCGGGAGTTCTCCGGGCCGGGCTTCGCGGACCTGCGGGAGCTGGGCGCGCGGGTGCAGCGCCCGCTGTGGGCGTCCACGTCCACGAAGAACCCCGGCTACCGCGACGTGCTGTACGTGGAGGAGCTCGCCGGCCCGGACACGGTCAACACCATGCCGGAGGTGACCCTGGACGCCTTCCGCGACCACGGCGTCGTCGAGGATCGCATCGGCGGGTCGTGGGACGAGGCGGCGCACCAGCTCGAGCGCCTGGCCGAGGAAGGCGTCGACCTCGACCAGATCACCAAGGAGCTCGAGGCCGAGGGCGTGGAGAAGTTCGTGCAGAGCTTCGACGCGGCGGTCGACGCCGTCGCCGCGCACGTCTCCTAGCGGAAGCGCACCTGCTCGCTGTAGTCCTTGCGCCCCCGTGCCAGCGACCCCGATGGCCGGTCGGGCGCCGGGTACCCGACCGTGACGAGGCCGAGCGGCACCTCCTCGGGGCGCAGGCCGAGCAGTTCCCGCAGCGGCGGGGTGTCGTCGAGCGCCAGCACCCCGGCCGCCAGGCCCTCGTCCACGGCGGCGAGCAGCAGCAGCATCAGCGCGGCGCCGCCGTCCACCCACCAGTACGGCACCGCCCACTCGTGGGGCTTGGTGGACGGCGCCTTGTCCGGCTCCGCGTAGCGCTCCTCGTAGGCGGCGCGCGACACGCAGGGCACCACATGCACGGGGGCGGTGGACACCCACGCGTCGAAGCCGCGCGCGACGTAGTCCGCCTCGCCGCACAGCTCGGCCATGCGCGCCCGGGCCTCCTGCGCGGTCAGCACCACGAACGACTGGCCCTGCGTGAAGCCGGCGCTGGGCGCGCGACGCGCGACGTCCAGCATCCGGCGCAGCGCGTCCGGCGCCACCGGATCCGGGCGATAGGCCCGCACCATCCGCCGCCGCCGGACCACCTCGGAGAAGTCCATCGCCGCGCAGACTAGGGCAATCGGCTCATGCGCGGGAGCTTCTTGGGGGGCCGAACGGCCCTTGCCGCGCGGGACCCGGAGGTCTCGACTCACCATCGGGGTCCTCTGCCGAGCACAGGAGCGCACGATGCACACCTTCACCGAGAGCATCCACATCGAACGGCCCAGGCAGCAGGTCTGGCGTTACCTCGTGGACCCGGAGCTGGCCAAGGCGTGGGTCGGCTTCGAACAGATGGACCTGATCGGCGACCAGCCGCTGGCCAAGGGCACGCGCATCCAGGAGGTGTTCCGCTTCCTCGGCAAGCGCATGAGCATGGTCGACGAGGTCGTGGAGTACCAGGACGGCGCGCACATCGCCTTCCGCAGCGTGGAGGCGCCCATCGCCAACGAGGTCGACGAGACGCTGACGGACGAGGACGGGGGCACCCGCGTGGAGCTGGTCATGCGGACCGACGACACGCAAGGGTTCTTCGGCAAGCTGGCCGAGCCGGTGATCGAGCGCATGTTCGCCCGCGAGCTGCGCCAGCAGCTGCACCGCCTGAAGGACCTCTGCGAGGCGGACGCGAACTGACGCGCGGCCGCCGGCTCAGTCGCGGCCGGTCTCCGCCACGACGGGCCCGGTGACGTGCCCGGTGATCGGCGCGAGCCGGCCCGGCCGCTTCCCAGCGGGCAGCTCGGCGGTCTCCAGCACCACGGCGCCGCCGGCGGTGCCGGCATGCAGGTCCCCGCCCACCCCGCAGAAGGCGAGCCGCGCCGCGCCCGTCTGCACGCCCTTGCCGCCGCGGCCCTTGGCCGGGTACTCCCCCAGCGCCGTGCGCTTGGCGGCCCCGTCGGCGTCCACGGTGAGCACCGGCGTGTCCTCGCCGCCACCGCCCGGCACCACGGTCGCCGACACGATGCGGGCGCCCCTGGGCACGTTCATGCCGGCCACGCCCGCCGCCCCGCGCCCCATCGGGCGCACCTCGCCGGCGGCGAAGCGGACGACCAGCCCGGCCGAGTTCGCGAGGACGATGTGGTCGCCGTCGTTGCACGGCGCCACCGCGACCAGCTCGTCGTCGTCGCGCACACCCGCCGCGATCATCGTGCGCAGGCGTCCCTCGTACTCGGCGCGCTCGGTGCGCTTCACCAGGCCCCGCGCCGACACGGTCAGCACGGTCTCGACGTCCGGGCCGAGCAGCACGGCCCCCGCGATGCGCGCGTCGGGGCCGTCGCCCAGGAGCTGGGCGATCGACGTGCCGCGCTGGCGCATGGTGGTCACCGGCACGTCGCCCACGCCGATGCGGTAGCCGGCGCCGTCCGCGTCGATCAGCAGGACCGTGTCCTCGGTGGTCGCGCGCAGCACGGCGACCACCGGATCGTTGGGATGGCTGTGCGGTTTGGACACCCGCCGCCGCGGCACCGCCTTCAGGTAGCCGCCCTGGGTCACGTACAGCGTGACGGGCTGCGCCTCCAGCTCCGGCAGGTCCTCGTCCACGATCAGCTCGGCGCCGCGCGTGCCGGCCGTCCGGGCGCCGGGCGTCCCGGCGTCGTCGTCCGGCGCGTCGTCGGCCGTGACGACCAGGCGGCTGCGGCGCGGGTTGGCGTGGCGGGCGCGGATCTCCTTGAGCTCGGCGGCCAGGAGCGCGTCGAGCTTGGCCGGGTCGGCCAGGATCGCCTTGAGCTCCGTGATGACCTTGGTGAGCTCGGCGTGCTCGGCCTTGACCTTGTCGCGCTCCAGCTTGGCCAGGCGCCGCAGCTGCATGTCCAGGATCGCGGTGGCCTGGACCTCGGTGAGCGAGAAGCGCTTCATGAGCTGCTCGCGCGCCTTGTCGGCGGACTCCGCGGCGCGGATCAGCTTGATCACCGCGTCCAGGTTGTCCAGGGCGACGAGCAGGCCCTCCAGGACGTGGGCGCGCGCCTCGGCCTTCTCCTTGCGGTAGGTGGTGCGCCGCGTCAGCACGGTGCGCTGGTGGGCGAGGTACTCGGTGAGTGCCTCGCGCAGCCCGATGGTGCGCGGCTGGCCGTCCACCAGGGCGACCAGGTTCACGTTGAAGTTGGTGCGCAGGTCGGTGAGGCGGTACAGCTTGCGCAGGACGCGCGCCGGGTCCTCGCCGCGCTTAAGCTCGATCACCACGCGCATGCCCTCGCGGCTGGACTCGTCGCGCAGGTCGCGGATCTCGTCGAGCTTCTTGTCCTTGACCAGGTCGGCCATGCGCTCCAGCAGCGCCGCCTTGTTCACCTGGAACGGGATCTCGGTGACCACGATGCGCGGCAGGCCGCCGCTGCGCGTCTCGGTGGTCGCGACCGCTTCCATGGTGACGGCGCCCCGACCGGTGAGGTAGGCGTCGCGGATGCCGTCGCCGCCCACGATGCGGGCTCCCGTGGGGAAGTCCGGCGCGGGCACGTGCTTCATGAGCTCGTCGGCGGTGGCGGAGGGCTTGCGGATGAGCGCCAGGCAGGCGTCGATCACCTCGGCGAGGT
>DATMKC010000019.1:0-2965 GCA_035553555.1 Egibacteraceae bacterium
CAGCATCTCGCCGGACATCGTCCGCTCCACCGCCCGCCAGCTCGTCGAGGTCTCCGAGACCGGCGTGCAGATCGGCGTCGTGGTCGGTGGCGGCAACATCTTCCGCGGGGCCTCCCCGCAGGCCAGCGGCATGGACCGCTCCAGCGCCGACCACATGGGCATGCTCGCCACGGTCATCAACGCGCTCGCGCTGCAGGACGCGTGCGAGAACGCGGGCCTGCCCACGCGCGTGCAGTCCGCCGTCAGCATGCAGGAGCTGTGCGAGCCCTACATCCGCCGCCGCGCGATCCGGCATCTGGAGAAGGGCCGCATGGTGATCTTCGCCGCCGGCCTGGGCGCCCCGTACTTCTCCACGGACACCGCCGCGGCGCAGCGGGCGCTGGAGATCGAGGCGGAGGCGATCCTCAAGGGCACCAAGGTCGACGGCGTCTACGACAAGGACCCCGCCCAGCACGCCGACGCCGTGCGCTTCGACGAGCTGACCTACCTGGACGTGCTCAGCCGCGGCCTGAAGGTGATGGACGCCACCGCCATCTCGCTGTGCATGGACAACCGCCTGCCGATCATCGTCTTCAACATCCTGAAGGAGGGCAACATCCACCGGGTCGTCAGTGGTGAGCCCATCGGGACCCTGGTGCGGGTCGGCTAGAGACAACACGCGAGGACGCAATGATCGAAGACATCCTGGGCGAGGCGGAGCAGAAGATGCGGGCGGCGGTCGAGCACGCCCAGAACGAGCTGTCCAAGATCCGCACGGGCCGCGCCAACCCCAACCTGATCTCGGACCTGCCGGTCGAGTACTACGGGACCCCCACGCCGCTCCAGCAGCTCGCGGGCATCAGCGTGCCGGAGCCGCGCATGCTGCTGGTCTCGCCGTTCGACAAGACCGCGCTCAAGGAGATCGAGCGCGCGATCAACGGTTCCGACCTGGGCCTGAACCCGTCCAACGACGGCAACGTGATCCGCGTCGTGTTCCCGGAGCTCACCGAGGAGCGCCGCAGGGACTTCGTGAAGCTGGCCAAGGAGCGCGCCGAGGACGGCCGCGTCGCCATCCGCAACATCCGGCGGCACGCCAAGACCGAGCTGGGCAAGCTCGCCGAGGCCGGCGACATCAGCGAGGACGACGAGCACCGCGCCGACAAGCGCCTCCAGGAGGTCACCGACAAGTACGTCGGCCGGGTCGACGAGGTCCTGTCCCACAAGGAGAAGGAGCTCATGGAGGTCTGACCTCCCGAGCGCGCGTTCGTGACCGTGGACAACCCCCACCCCGCACCGGCCGGCCCCGCCGGCCGGAATCTCCCTTTGGCCATCGTCTCCGGGGTGGCGCTGGCGGTCGCGTTCATCGGCAGCCTGGTCCTGAGCCCCTGGCTGCTGCTGGCGTTCATCGGTGTGCTGCTGCTGATCGCGCTGTTCGAGCTCGACCGCGCGTTCCGCGAGCACGGCCTGCGGCCCGGCACGCCGGTGGCGGTGGGCGCCGGCTTCGTGATGTTCTTCGGCAGCTACCCCGACGGCGCGTCGGCGCAGACCCTGGGCCTGGTGCTGCTGCTGTTCGGCGCCATGGCCTGGGCGCTGCTGGACCGCGGCCGCACCCGCATGGCGGCAAGCCTCGGCGCCACGATGCTCATGGCGGTGTGGGTGCCGTTCCTGGCGAGCTTCATCGGCCTGCTGCTCGCGCGGCCCGACGGGCGCTGGTACGTCTTCCTGGCCGTGCTGTTCGCGGTGTTCAACGACATCGGCGCCTACGCGGTCGGCATGCGCTTCGGCCGCCACAAGATGGCACCCACGGTCAGCCCCGCCAAGAGCTGGGAGGGCCTGGCCGGCGGGATCCTGGCCGCCACCGTGGTGGCGCTGGTCGTCGCGGTGCCCCTGGTCCCGGACCTGCGCGCCGTGCACGCGGTGGTGCTCGCCGTCGGCGCGTCCGTCGCCGGCACCCTCGGCGACCTGGCCGAGTCGATGGTCAAGCGCGACCTGGGCGTGAAGGACCTCGGCAGTGTCCTTCCGGGACACGGTGGCATCATGGACCGGGCGGACGCGATCATCTTCGCGCTGCCCATGACCTATCTCCTGCTGGACGCGCTCGGCGTGGGCTGAGCGGCGTCCGCGCCCGCGCATCCCCTCGCATCGAGTGCACATGGACCCGTACGACGCCTCGCGGCTCTCCGAGCTCCTCGCCGACCAGCCGGCCTACCGGCTGGCGCAGGTGCGCGCGTGGCTGTCGCGCGGCGTCGACGACCCCGCCGTCATGACCGACCTGCCGGGCGCGCTGCGCGACCGCCTGGCCGACGCGTTCGACCCGGCCCCGCAGGTGCTGCGCCACTCCACCTCCGACGGCGGCCTCACGCACAAGGTCCTCCTGCGCATGAGCGGCGGCGAGGCGGTCGAGTCCGTCCTGATGCTGTACCCGCGCACCGGCGAGCGCGCGGGCCGGGCGACGGTGTGCGTCTCCACGCAGGCGGGCTGCGCCATGGGCTGCCCGTTCTGCGCCACCGGGCAGGCCGGCTTCCGCGGCCAGCTCGGCCTCGGCGAGGTGGTCCGCCAGGTCACCGTGATGCAGCGCATGCTCCAGGACGGCGCCATCGCGGTCCCCGGCGCACCCGACCATGTCACCAACGTGGTGTTCATGGGCATGGGGGAGCCGCTGGCGAACCTGGACGTGACCGTGGACGCGGTGCGCTGGCTGCACGACCCGGACGGCTTCAACCTGTCGGCGCGCTCCATCACGGTGTCCACCGTGGGGCTGGTGCCCGGCATCCGCGGCCTGTCGCAGCTCGGCCTGCCGATCACGCTGGCCGTGAGCCTGCACGCCGCCGACGACGCGCTGCGCGACGACCTGGTGCCGGTGAACCGCCAGCACCCCATCGCCGAGGTCATGGACGCCTGCCGCGAGTACCTGGCCGTCACCGGCCGGCGCCTCACGTTCGAGTACATCCTCATCGACGGGCTCAACAGCTCCGTGGCGCACGCC
>DATMKC010000020.1:0-2975 GCA_035553555.1 Egibacteraceae bacterium
CCCCACGATCTGGCCGATCTCCTGGGACTTGGCGCCCAGGCCCGTGACCACCTCGGCCACGCCGGCGACGCTGTGCTCGATGCGCGCCATCGCGTCGGTGGCGTGGCGGACCGTGGCGACGCCGTCGCGCGCGGCCGCGTCCGCCTCCTCCGAGGCCGCGGCGGCGCGCTGGCCGCCCTCGGCCACCATCTGCACGCCCGATCCCATCTCGGCGACGGTGGCGGTGACCTCCTGGGTGGACTTGGCCTGGTCGCCGGAGCCGCGCGCGACGCCGTCGACGGTGGAGGCGATCTCGGAGACCGCCGAGCCCGCCTGGGTGGACCCCTGTGCCATGTCGGACGCGGTCCGGGACAGGGCGCGGGCCTGGTCGGCGACCTGCGCGACGAGACCGCGCACGGCGCTCACCATCGCGTCGAAGGAGCGCGAGACCTGCCCGACCTCGTCGCGCGCGGTCGCGTCCACGCTGACGGTCAGGTCACCCTTCGCGGCCGTGCCCACGGCGTCCTCGAGCCGGCGCAGGGGCCGCACGACCGAGCGCGTGATGACGAACGCGAGCACCGCCCCGATGAGGAGGGCCACCGCCAGCACACCCACCATCAGCCACACGGTGCTGCGGGTGGTGGCGCTGAGGGCGGCGGACTCCGCCTCGGTGCGGGCGACCCGGTAGTCGGTGTAGCCGGCGAGCTGCTCGAACAGCTGCACCCGCACGGGCGCGACCTTCTCGGCGATCAGCGCGCGGGCCTCGGCGCTGCGGCCCTGCCGGCGCAGCGCGGTCGCCTCCTCGAAGAGCGCGGTGAGCCGGTCGCTGGTCCCGGTCAGCTCCTCGATGCGCCGGCGCCCCTCGGCGCTCGTGGCGAGACCCAGGAGCGCGACGAAGTTCTTCTTGGCGCTGGCCGCGGCGGTCTCGAATGCCTCGGCGTCCTTGGGGTTCCCGTTGAGCTGGAAGCGCAGGGCGCTGGCGATCTCGTTGCCGATGTCCGCACGGCTGTTTCCGAGCACCACCAGCTGGTCGGCGGTGAGGTCGAGCGTCGTGCCGTACCGCTGGTCGACGGCGCTGATCTTGGTGATGCCGAGGCCGCCGACGATGACCGACAGCGCCAGCAGCGCGCCGAAGGCCAGCATCAGCCGCCGCCCGATCTTGAGGTTGCTGACCCAGGACATGGGTGCGAATCCTTTCGCGAGTTGTCGGGGGACGGGCGTCCCGCCGCCGTCGTCGTCGCCCGCGGCGCCACGCCGTCCGCGACGGGACGGGGTGGCGGCCCTCGGGCCCATCGGCGCGGGTCGTATGCGGGACGCCACCGAATGCTTCGGACGGCTCCGGTCGATACATAACAATCGCGCCACATGGCACTGATCTTGCGTCGGCAATTCACGTCATCGATGTCGTCATCGTCGCCGACGCCACCGGCAGTGGGCGGCGGATGATCCGCCGAAGCTCCTGCAAAAGACGGCGTCGGCGTTCCGGCGTGCGCACCCCGCGCGGCGCCAGCTTCGGCGCATGTCATGCGCTGACGGCGGACGTATAGGTCCGCTCCGCCGAACGTCACATAGGACGTGTACTGGCCGCCACCACCCCGGTGCGGTCGTCATCGCCCGCCGGGGGTGCGATGGGCAGCGTCCCACGCTGCACGCAGTCGATCAGCACCTCGACGAGACGGGGATCGAACTGGGTCCCTCCGCACGCGCGGCACTCCCGCAGCGCGTCGTCCACCGACCGGCCCACCTGGTAGGGGCGAACGCCGGTCATCACGTCCCAGGCGTCGGCGAGCGCCAGGATGCGCCCGCCCTCGGAGATGGACTCCTGGGCGAGGCCGGCGGGGTAGCCGCCGCCGTCCCACCTCTCGTGGTGCTGGCGGATCCACGCCACCTGCTCCGGCGCCAGCACCTCGTTGGCGATCTCGGCGCCGAGCTCGGCGTGCTGCTTCACCTGCGCGTACTCCTCGGGGGTGAGGCGACCCGGCTTGAACAGCACCGCGTCGGGCACGCCGATCTTGCCCACGTCGTGGAGCAGCCCCGCCTCGTGGAGCGCCCCGCGCCGCTCCTCCGGCCAGCCGAGGACGGTCGCGAGCGCGACGGCGGTGGCGGCGACGCGCTCGGCGTGGCGTTGGGTGGAGGGGTCCTTGGCGTCCACGGCGCGCGCGAGCGCGCGCAGGCCCACGAGCGCCTGCTCGCGCGCCAGCCGCTGCGCCCGCTCGTCGGCCGACAGCTCCCGCACCACCTCGGGGTCGTAGAGGTAGGCGGCGTCGCGCCCGTGCGCCTTCGCCCAGTAGAGCGCGCCGTCGGCCAGCCGGAGGAGCGCCTCGGCGTCGTCGGCGTCGACGCGGTCGCAGGCCCCCGCCGACAGCGTCACCACGCGGTGGGCGATGGGCGCGGCGGCGACGTGGGCCCGGGCCCGTTCGGCCGCCGCGAATGCGCCGAGCCCGTCGGTCTCGGGCAGCAGCCAGGCGATCTCGTCGCCGCCGATCCGGCCCAGCACGTCCCCGGGGCGCGCCAGCGTGCGCAGCCGCTCGGCGACGCCCTCCAGCACGCGGTCGCCCGCGTGGTGCCCGGCGGTGTCGTTGACGGCCTTGAAGCGATCGATGTCGAACAGCACCAGCGCGAGCGGCCGGTCGTGGCGCCGTGCCCGCTCCCACTCGGCATGCAGGCGTTCGTGGAACGACCGGTGGTTGAGGAGGCCGGTGAGGTAGTCGGTCGTCGCCTGCGCCGCCAGCCGCGCCCGGGCCTCCGCGTGGGCGATCGTCGTCGTCGCGAGCTGGGCGAACTCCTCGAGCCGCGCCGGCACGTCGTCGGCCAGGCGCTGCCGTCCGGCGACGCCGACGGTCCCCCAGAGCACCCCTCCCATGCGCAGTGCCCCGATCGCAAGGCTCGTGAAGCCGGCCGCCACCGCCACCCCGGCCGACCCGTGGCGGGGCAGGTCGTCGCCGTCCAGACGGACGGACCGGCGGCCGCCGGCCAGGAGGGCCGCGACCGGCAGG
>DATMKC010000021.1:0-3424 GCA_035553555.1 Egibacteraceae bacterium
ACGCGCTGGCCAGCGGCGCGATCGCGCTGTTCCTGCCCGCGCACAACGAGGAGGCGGCGGTCGCCGACGTGGTCCGCCGGGCGCCCGCGCAGGTCTGCGGGCGAGCGGTGCGGGTGCTGGTCGTGGACGACGGCTCGGCCGACCGCACGGCGGAGCGGGCGGAACTGGCCGGCGCGCGCCTGGTCCGCCATGGCGTCAACCGCGGCTTGGGCGCCGCGGTGCGCACCGGCCTGGCGGAGTCGGTGGCCATGGGCGCCGCCGCGGTGGCCTTCTGCGACGCCGACGGCGAGTACGCCCCGGAGGAGCTGGAGCGGCTGGTGGCGCCCATCCTGGCGGGCGAGGCCGACTACGTCGCCGGCTCGCGCTTCGCCGGCGAGATCCGGCACATGCGCCCGCATCGCCGCCTGGGCAACGTGGTCCTGACCGGGCTGCTGCGCTGGGTGGCCCGCGCGCCGATCACGGACGGCCAGACCGGCTACCGGGCGTTCTCCCGCGAGGCGGCGGCGCGGGCCGAGGTGGTGCACGACTACAACTACGCGCAGGTCCTCACGCTGGACCTGCTGGCCAAGGGCTTCCGCTACCGCGAGGTGCCCATCGGCTACGCCTTCCGCTCCACCGGCGCCAGCTTCGTGAAGCTGGGTCGCTACCTGCGCGCCGTGGTGCCCGCCGTCCACCGCGAGCTCAACACCGCCTGAGCCGCTCCCGGGGGCGCCGGCCGCGTCAGTCCTCGACGACGTGGCGGGCGAACGCCTCGCGGGCCGACGTCCACGAGTACGGGGCGTTGAGCGCCTGCACCGCCGCCTTTGCCATCGCCAGGGCGTGATGGGTGTTGTCGTGGGCGAACAGGCCCTGGCGGCCGAAGGTCAGCACTCGCGGCTGCAGCGACGTGGCCCACGCGTCCAGGGTCGCGAACGCCTCCGCGCTGGCGTGGTCGTAGATCGGGTAGGCGTGCGACAGGCGCCGCACCCGCACCTCGACCGGCTCGGGGCGGGGCAGGCCGACCGCCTCGAGGCCGTCGCGGACCAGTTCGCCCAGGGCCTCGTCGGTGGCGCCCCAGTGCTCGTCGCCGTGCTGACACGGCAGCTCCGCGCACAGCACCGTGCGCCCCGGCGGGTCGTCGGCGCTGTCGCGGTAGTTGCGCGGCTCCGACAGGCGGGTCACCGGCGTCTCGGGGCCGGGCAGGTAGTGCGCGTCGAAGGCGGTGTACCGGTCGCTGTCCAGCACCAGGTAGACCAGCACCATCGAGCGGAAGCGCAGTCGCGACCCGGCCGCCTGGACCTCCGCCGGCGCGTCCGCCAGGCGCGCGAGGAGCGGCAGCGGCACGGTCGACCAGACACGCCCGGCGCGCAACTCGCCGCCGTCCGTGCCGACCACCACGTCGTCGTCGCCCAGGGTGAGGCCGGTGACGGGACTGGACAGGCGCAGCTCGGCGCCGGCCGTCGCGGCCGCGTCGGCAAGCGCCTCGGCGATCTGGCCGAAGCCGCGCCGGGGATAGAAGAACCACGGCCTTTCCTCGCCGCGCCCGGCGGCGAGCACCCGCTTCAGCACGCCGCCCGCGGAGTTGGCGCCGATGCGCCGGCGCGCCTGCTCGCCGGACAGCTCCTCGGGCGGCAGTCCCCAGATCTTGCGGGCGTAGGGGCCGTAGAAGCGGCGCAGCATCGTCGGCCCCAGGCCGGCCCGCACCACCTCGGCGAAGTCGTCGCGGCGCGGATGGCGCGCCCAGCCGGTGGCGGCGTCCCATGCGGCCCCGGCGGCGAAGCCGGGGGGCAGGCTGCGCACCAGGTCGGCGGCGCGCAGCGGGAACGCGAGCCAGCGGCCGGCCAGGCGGATGCGCCCGTTGCGCGTGCGGCGCTGCAGGTCCTCGCCGAGCAGCGCGCGGAGGTCGCCCAGGATCGCGGGGTCGGTGGACGGATGCAGGCGGTGGCTTCCGGTGTCGACGCGCATGCCGCCGATGTCGTGGCTGGCGGCGGCGCCGCCGACGAAGGGCGCCTGCTCCAGCACCGTGACGGACAGCCCTCGCCGCGCGGCCCACCACGCCGCGGCCAGGCCGGCGGGCCCGGCGCCGAGCACGACGAGGTCACGCGAGGCGCTCACGGTGTGCGCATGCCGGGAAGAGGCCTCAGCCGGCCGGGTAGGCGATGGTGGGCTCGCCCGCGTAGCCCACGCGCACGCGATCGCCGCCCCGGAAGCGCGGCGTGGCGATGACGCGGGTGCGGAAGGACGGACCGTCCTGCGCGCGGACCACGTACACCGCGTCGTGCCCGTAGTACTCGACGGCCTCGATCACGGCCGGCACGCCGGGCGCGCCCTCGTGGTCGCCGGCGACCACGAGCTGCTCCGGCCTGGCGAGCACGTCGACGTCGCCGTCCGCCGGGTCGCGCAGGGCCACGGGCCCCACGCAGGTGTGCGCGGTGCGCCCGTCGGCGCGGCCCGGCAGGAAGTTCGCGTCGCCGACGAAGGTCGCCACCTCCCGCGACGCCGGGTGGGCGTACAGCTCGGCGGGCTCGGCCTGCTGCTCGATGACGCCGGCCAGCATGACCGCCACCTGGTCGCCCAGCAGGAACGCCTCCTCCTGGTCGTGGGTGACGAAGAGCGCCGTCAGCTCCAGCGCGCGCAGCAGGCGCACGACCTCGGCGCGCACCTGCACGCGCAGGGAGGCGTCGAGGTTGCTGAACGGCTCGTCCAGCAGGATCACCGACGGTCGGTTGGCGATGGCGCGCGCCAGCGCGACGCGCTGCTGCTGGCCGCCGGACAGCGTGGCGGGCGCGCGGTCGCGCAGGCCGGCCAGGCCCACCAGCTCCAGCGCCTCCTCCACCCGGCCGCCGCGGCGCTCCTCGCGCGACAGGCCGAAGCCGACGTTGCGGCCGACGGACAGGTGGGGGAACAGGGCCCAGTCCTGGAACACCATGCCGATGCGGCGCCGCTCCGCCGGCACGAACGTGCCGTCTCCGGAGAGCAGCCGCTCACCCAGATGGATCTCGCCGGAGTCCGGGCGCTCCAGCCCCGCGATCGAGCGCAGCAGCGTGGTCTTGCCGCAGCCCGACGGGCCCAGCAGCGCGACGACACCGCCGGCGGGCACGTCCAGGTCCACGCCCGTGAGCACCGGGGTGGCGCCGAACCGCTTGTGCAGGCCGCGCACCAGGACGGGCTCCGCGCGCGGCGCCGCGCCCGCATCCGGGGCGTGACGCTCGGCGACGCTACTCAGGTTAGGCATCCCTAAGAAGGTAGCCCCGCTCCAAGTGCGCGGCAAATTCGCAACAAGGAGGTTGTGATTTCCCGCGAGCCGGCCCCAGGCCAATCCGGCATGCCCGCCGCTCCGAACGCGGGGAGACGTCCCACTCACTCAAGGAGCCCCTCCATGCGTCTCACGCCCGCCTTCCGCAGCCTGGTCCTCGGCCTGGCCGCCGCACTGACCCTGACCGCC
>DATMKC010000022.1:0-3334 GCA_035553555.1 Egibacteraceae bacterium
CTGGGGCGCTTTACGTCTGGGCTTTCGAGCGCCAGGCCGGACGTTATGGCATTGGCCTCAGCGACCGGCTGTTGCGCTTCGTCGGCGGTTCCTCCGTGTTCTTGGCGTTCAGCGCCGTCCCGCTGTACGCGCTCTGGGCCACGTACTGGGACTTTCTGTCGCGGGGCGAACCCGTGCCGCTGTGGCTGGGACTAGTGCCGCCCACATACGTCCTCCTGCCAGTGCTGGCGGGGACGATCGTGGGGCTTGGCCTGCGGCACGGTTGGAAGTGGTCCGACGTCCTGACCGGACCAGATCCTGCTCCACGCGCCTGGGATTACCTGTTTCAGTACCAGATCGACGGCTGGGTGCGGTGCCGCATGAAATCAGGTACATGGCTTGCGGGCGCATACGCCGACGCCAACGGGCGCAGGTCGTACGCGGCTGGCTATCCCGAGCCACAAGACATCTACCTCGCCGCCTCGGTGGCGGTCGACAGCGACACGGGAGAGTTCCTGCTCGATGAGACCGGCCGGCCCCAACGCGGCACTGGGGGCCTGCTGTTACGGTGGGAGGAGGTGGAATATCTTGAGTTCATCGACTCGTGACCCAGGAGGCGGCATGGCCGGGAAGCCTGACGGGGGCAGGAACATCGGCTCCGGTGAGAAGCGCGGAGGCTATGTCTCCTCCTCGAAGCCCGCGTCGGCGTTGAAGCCGCCGCCTGCCGGGCCGGCGCCGGGCGCCTCCAAGCCGAGCGGTACTGCGCAGAAGGGCTGACGCGGAAAGTTCGCACCCTGGCAAGTTCGTGGGCTCGGGAGGGATCGAACCTCCGTCTCTCGGATTATGAGTCCGGTGCTCTGACCGCTGAGCTACGAGCCCTGGAAACACGACGGCCCCGTCGCTCGAGGAGAACACGGGGCCAGGGCTCTGGGGGTGGGACTCGAACCCACAACCTACCGGTTAACAGCCGGTTGCTCTGCCGGTTGAGCTACCCCAGATCGGCACAACGGGCGCGAGTATAGCCGCTCCCTGACCGCTCGGCCGGGCGCGGCGCGGTCATCCCGCGGTTCCCGGAGCGCAAGGAAGGGAAGGCACCAGGCACGTCCTCGCAACGTTGACAAGGAGTGTCGAGTGATGCGCCTGATCCGACCCGGCATGATGCTCGGCTTCGCCGCGGGCTACGTCCTCGGCGCCAAGGCCGGCCGAGAGCGCTACTACCAGATCGAGGCCATGTGGCGGAAGGCGATGAAGTCGCCGCAGGCCCAGCAGCTGACCAGCGAGATGCGCCAGACCGCGCACACCGTGGGCGACGTGGTCGAGCAGAAGGCTTCGGAGGGCGTCTCGCAGGTCGCCTCCACGCTGAACCAGGCGCGCGACAAGGTCGAGCAGACGATCGACCGCTCCTCCTGACCGGAGCGTTGAACCGTTCGTCCGAGATCCCGGACGAACGTTCCAGGTTGGGAGAGCGGGGGTCAGTCCAGGCTGCCGAGGTGCAGCGCCTCGACAATGGCGGTGGCCGACAGCCCCGGCGTCGGCCCGCCGAGCGCCGCGTAGACCGTGCCGTCGAGCACCGCCACGCCCAGCCCGTGCCGCGGCTGCGCCATGCGCGTCAGCGTGTGGACGGTGCCGTCCTCGCGCACGCACTCCACGCGGGCATAGGTCCCGGAGGACGCCTCGCCGCCCAGCAGGCAGGCGCCCGTCTCCGGCGCCCAGAACGCCGCCACGCCGCCGCGCGGCGTGGGCACCGGCGGGCCGGCCGCGATGCGGTCCCCCACCACCAGCTCCACGGTGGCCACGTTGGTCGACAGGTCGCCGCCGCGCCGCCCGCCCATGAACCACACCGTGCCCTCGCCGTCGCTGGCGGCGGCCAGGTGCTCGCGCGGCGACGACAGCTCGCCGATGCGCCGCCACTGCTCGCCCTCCAGCGCGAAGACGTCCGCCGTCGGTGAGCGGTCGGCGCCGACACCGCCGCCGTAGACCAGCCGCTCGCCGTCCCACGCCGCGGCCCCCGCGGCGCGCGGCTCCGGCAGCGCCGGCCCCTCCGTCCAGTCGCCGGTCTCCGAGTCCAGCACCCACACGCTGGCCGTCGGGGCGTCGTAACCGGGGCCGCGGTAGCCGCCGATCAGGTACAGCCGGTCGCCGGTGCTCACCAGCGCCGTGTGATGCAACGGCTCGAGCAGCTCCGGACCGGGCGACCAGGTGTCGAACGCGGGGTCGTAGACCTGCACGTCGCGGGCCGCCTGTCCCCGGGTGTCCAGCCCGCCGGCCACCCACACGGCCCCGGCGAACGCCGCGGCCGCGACCTCGGTGACGTCCAGCAGCGCCGGCGCCACCGCGAACCAGCCGTCCGGCGCGGGCGCCGCGGTCGCGGGCCGCTCAGTGGTGGGCGTGACCGCGACCGGTTCCGCCCGGTCCCCGCAGGCGGCCGCCGTGAGCGCCAGCACCAGCAGGACGGCCAGGCGCGCCGGCCTAGTCGTCCAGATAGTCGCGCAGCTTCTGACTCCGGCTGGGGTGCCGGAGCTTGGACAGCGTCTTGCTCTCGATCTGACGGATGCGCTCACGGGTGACGCCAAACTCGATCCCGACTTCCTCCAAGGTGCGCGGCTGGCCGTCGAGCATGCCGAAGCGCAGCTGGATGACCTTCTTCTCACGCTCGGTGAGCGTGTGCAGGATCCCCTCGATCTGCTCCTGAAGCAAAACGAACGACGCCGCGTCGACCGGCACCACGGCGTCGTGGTCCTCGATGAAGTCGCCCAGGTTGGAGTCGTCCTCCTCGCCCACCGGCGTCTCCAGGCTCACCGGCTCCTGGCTGATCTTGAGGATCTCGCGCACGCGCTCCGGCGACATCTCCAGTTCTCGGCCCAGCTCCTCGTCGGTCGGCTCCCGCCCCGTGTCCTGCAGCATCTGCCGCTGCGTGCGGATCAGCTTGTTGATCGTCTCCACCATGTGCACCGGGATGCGGATGGTGCGGGCCTGGTCGGCGATCGCGCGCGTGATCGCCTGGCGGATCCACCAGGTGGCGTACGTCGAGAACTTGTAGCCCTTGGTGTAGTCGAACTTCTCGACCGCCCGGATCAGCCCCAGGTTGCCCTCCTGGATGAGGTCCAGGAACAGCATCCCCCGCCCCACGTAGCGCTTGGCGATGGACACCACCAGGCGCAGGTTGGACTCCACCAGCTTGCGCTTGGCCATCTGCCCGCCGCGCTCGATGCGGTGCAATTCCCCGACCCAGTCGGCCGGCAGGTGCTCCTCGTGCTCCGTGACGATCTCCGTGGCGACGATCCCGGCCTCGACGCGCTTGGCGAGGTCGACCTCCTCCTCGGCGGTCAGGAGCGGCACGCGGCCGATCTCCTTG
>DATMKC010000023.1:0-9340 GCA_035553555.1 Egibacteraceae bacterium
CCTCTGCCTCCCGCCATCCGCGCTGTTCTACCGCCTCTCGCCGCCCGCGCCCGGCAGGCTCAGTCGAACACCGCGCCGGCCCACTCCACCGCCTCGGCGTACAGCCGTGGCAGCCGCTCCTCCGGCAGGCCCAGCCGCGCCGCCCGCTCGTCCAGGGCCGACCAGTCGCCGCGCTCGTACGCCACGACGGTGTCCAGCACCTGGCGGGCGCGGTTCGGCTCGCCCAGCAGGGCGGCATGCACGTCCTCGGCCAGCGGCACGCCCTCCAGCGCCTGCGCCATCGGCTGCTCCAGGAGCGCGTCGATGAGCGAGAACATGCCCAGCATGAAACCGTCCAGCGCGCGGTCGCCGCCCGCCGAGCCCAGCGTGAGCAGCCCCTCGCACAGCCGCCCGCGCACGGCCGACATGACCGACAGCTCCGGCGGGCGCCGCTCGGCCATGCTCGACAGCGCCACCAGCAGCGCCCAGCGGCGGACCTGCTCCTGCCCCAGCAGCGACAGGGCGTGGCGCACCGAGGTGATGCGCTGCTTCCAGCCGAACGACACCGCGTTGATGTAGCGCAGCAGCTTGTAGGACAGCGCGATGTCGGTCTTGACGATGCGCTCGACCCGTGCGAAGTCGAGCTCGTCCCGGCCCGCCTCGTGCATCAGCTGCATCTGGCTGCCACGGTGCCCGCGCAGGTCCTGGCCGCGGTAGACCACCGGCCGGCTGAAGAAGTAGCCCTGGAAGTGCGAGCAGCCCAGCGACAGCCCCTCGCGGTAGTCCGCGACCGTCTCGACCTTCTCGGCGACCAGGGAGACCGGACGGTCCCGCAGGCGCTCCACCAGCGCCAGGCGCTCGCCGGCCGTGGTGCGCTCGAAGTCGACCTTGACGAAGCTGGCCAGCTCCAGCAGCGGCTCCAGCTCCGGCCGGTAGACGAAGTCGTCCAGGGCCAGGCGGTAGCCCAGCTCCCGCAGCCGGCGGCAGGCGGCCACGACGTCGGCGTCCGGCTCGATGTCCTCGACGATCTCGACGACGGCGCTCGCGCTCGGCAGGAACCCGGCGTCGTCGGCCAGCAGCCCGTCGCGGGTGAAGTTGACGAAGGCCGGCTTGCCGCGCGTGAGCAGGTCCAGGCCGATGGACAGCACGCTGGAGGTGAGCACCTTGGTGGAGGCCAGCGTGGGGTCCGTGCCGGGGAAGGCGTTCTCCAGCCCCGAGCGGAACAGCAGCTCGTAGCCGTAGACCCGCTGCTCGGCGTCCAGGATCGGCTGCCGAGCCACGAACACGTCCATCCCGACCCCTTGCCCAGCGGCGCTTGCGCACCGCGCTTCACCGTAACAAAGCGGCGTCCTTCCGGTAAGCCGGACAGAAAACTCGTTCCCGGGCCCCCGCGGCGTCAGCGGGCGGGCCCGCGCTCCGTATCAGCGCACGGGATGGGAGCGTGCGGCCGTCGAGGCCGCCGCACGGCCAGGAGCTTCACATCGTGGCAGGCGCGGCAGCGAGCCGGCGGCAGTGGACGTCGTGCGTGGCGGCTGTGGTGGTGCTGATCGCGCTGCTCACGCTGGTGTTCCCGGTGGTCAGGGCGCTGGCCGGGCCCCAGCCCGCCGCACCGGCGAGTTCGCCGGTGCTCGTGCGCGTGACACCGGCGACGGGCGCGCTGGGCGGCGGGCGCCTGGAGCCCGGCGTGGCGGACTACCGGCCGGTCGAGGTCCACAACGACGGCACGGTGGCGTTCCGCTACGACCTCACGGTGTCGGCCCGGGGACCGCTGGTGGGCATCGTGCTGGTGGAGTTCCGGGGCGTGGCCCGCCACTGCGACGCGGCGACGTTCGCCGCGGGGGAGCGCGTCGCGGGTCCCGCGCCGATGGGCCTGCTGGTCCGCGAGGGCGGCCGCACGCTGGCGCCTGGCGCGTCGGAGCTGCTGTGCGCCCGCGTGGAGCTGCCGGACGGCGCGCGCACGCCGTCGGCGGAGCCGACCGACGCCGTCCTGCGGGTCTCCGCGGTCCAGCGCTGAGGCTCCTGGCGGCCCGCCGCCTCACCCGCGCAGCAGCGCCTCCAACTCCTGCCGCACCGGCTCGGCGACCACGTCGGCTCCGCCCATGACATAGCCGTCCACCCCGAAGCCCTCCAGGTAGCCGCGCACGGCGTCCGCCAGCGTCTGCCCGTTGGTGCCCTCCACGCCGACCATCACGCCGGCGATCGCGCCGGCCAGTGCGGACGCCGACAGCGCGTGGGCGAACCCGTCGGCACGGCGCAGGTTCACGGCCAGCACCCCGCCCGGCGGGCCGTCGCCGTGCTCGCGCAGCAGCGCCTCCATCTCCGAGGCGATGGCCACCGCGGTCTCGGCCCGGCCGGGTCCGGCCAGCCGCCGCCGTTCGCTCGCGGGCACGCCGGCGGCCTCGCCGGCGGCGTCCAGGACCTCCGGGGCGATGGCCGCGCTGCCACCCAGCGCGTACAGCCGGTCCGGGCCCAGCGCGTGCAGCGCGGCGGCGGTGGCCGGGTGCAGCGCCGTGGGGGCGGTCAGCAGGACGGGCATGCCGAACCAGGCGGCCAGGGAGCCGGCCGCCACGGCGTCGGGCCACTGGTCCGACCGCGCGAGCAGGATCGCCCGCTGCGCCCGCAGCCGCAGCCGGTCCACCTCCTGGGCCACCGCGACCGCGGTCTGCTCGCGCGACGGGCCGGACAGCCGCACGGGCCGCAGGCCGTCGTCGGCGAGCTCCTGCTCCAGGCTCACGGGCAGCGCGGCGCTGCCGCCGAGCAGGTACACCGTGGCGCCGGCCGGCAGCACGCGCAGCAGCTCGGCGCGCGTCGCGCCGGCCAGCGAGCCGGTCCGGCCGGTGAACAGCAGCGGCCCGAGGCCGTTGCCGAGCGCGCTGCCCGCCAGCGCGTCGGCGAAGACGTCCTCGCGCGCCAGCACGGCGTGCATCGCCTCGCCGGCGCCGAACAGCGTGCGCGACACCGCCACCGCCTGGCTGACCGGCGCGGTGGTCGCCCCCTGCGCGGCCACGCGCGCGACCCGCGGCGGCGACCACGGCCGGGACGTCTCGTCCACGGGGAAGGAGGGGTCGGGCTCCGGCGTGCCCGCGCGGCCGCCCGCCAGCGCCAGCGACGCGTCCAGTCGCACGAGGCCCCACCCGGTCGGGTTGTCGCGGCCCGGCCGGGCAAGGTCCTTGGCGCCCTGCTCCAGCGCCCACTCGACCTGGTCGGGGGTGAGCTCCGGCTCCACCGCGCGCAGCAGGGCGGCGGCGCCGCTGACGTACGGGGCGGCGTGGGACGTGCCGGCCTGCCGCGAGTAGCCCGCCCGGCCCTGCTGGTCCATCGCCGTGGACAGGATCAGGCCGTCGCCGTCGCCGGTGTCCTCGCCGCCGGGGGCGGTCAGGTCCACGAACGGGTTCCTGCTGGAGTAGGAGGCGGTGCCGTCGTCGCGCCGGCTCGCGGCGACCGAGATCGCCCCGTCGCAGGACGCCGGGATCATCGCCGTGCCGGCGGTGTCGGGATTGGCCTCCCCGTTGCCGGCGGCCGCGACGACCACCACCCCCGCCGCGCGCAGGTCCTCGATCGCGGTGTGGTAGCTGACGGGGCACGCGTCCGCCGGGCGCCCGAAGCTCATGTTCACCACGTCCACCGGCCCGGCCGGGTTGCGCAGCGCGTAGTCCAGCCCGCGCAGGATCGCCGAGTCGGCCAGCCCGTCGCAGTTCTCGGCCGACAGGGCGGAGACGTCGACGATGGACACGTCCCAGGCGACGCCCGCGATGCCGAGCCCGTCGTCGCCGGTGGCGCCGAGCACGCCCGCGACGAAGGTGCCGTGGCCCGCGTTGCAGGGGTCGTTGTCGACCCGCAGCCCCGTCACGGTCGCCGTGCCCCCGGCGGTGGACACCTGGTCCTCGGTGACGTTGGGCGCCAGGTCCGGGTGCGAGCCCAGGATGCCGCTGTCGATCACCGCGACCCGCACGCGCGCGTCACCGGTGCTGTCGTCCCAGGCCGCCTCGGCGCCGGTGCGCTGGTGCGCCCACTGGTCGGCGTAGCGGCTGTCGTCCGGCACCCGCTGCAGGCGCATCCAGCCCTCGCGCTCCACGGCGTCCACGCCGGGCAGCGCGCGCAGCGCCTCCGCGGCCGCCTGCTCGCCGCCGGCGGCGACGCGCACCCCGAGCACCCGGCGGGTCAGCCGCCGCGCGGCGGCGCCCGGCAGCGGTGGCAGCGGGGATGCGAGCGCGGCCAGGAGCGCGTCCGCCCCCTCCGCCGTCTCCGTCGTGACCAGCAGCCCGCCGGGCACGGGGTCCGCCGCCGGCGCTCGGGCGACCGCGCGGGCCGGCGGGGCGGGGGAGCCGAGCGCCGCGCACAGCGTCACGGCGACGAGCAGCGCCGCACCGCGCATCCTGTCCAACCTCCGCGTCGACCACCGCGTCGACCACCGCACCAACGGGCCGGCTCCCGGGCCGGCACCGCCGCAGGGTAACCGAGGGACGGCGGCCGGGTCCCCGGACTGCCGCCGGGAATTTCCGTGCGCCGCCGTGCGGCACCGGCTTACCATCGCCGCACCCCTCCCCCCCGGGGGGCGGAGGGGCTGCCGGAGCCGTGCCGGCGTGGTGCGGCGACTCCCGCCGGCGGTGACCAGGAGGCGAGGTGGGACCTGATCCGCTGAGAGCACTGCTGGCGACCGCACCGTTCGGGATCGCCCTGGTCGACCGCGACCTGCGCTACCTGGAGGTCAACGACTACCTCGCCCGCCTCAACGGCCTGCCCGCGGACGCCCACGTGGGCCGCACCCTGCGCGAGGTGGCGCCGCGCGTCGCCGACGAGCTGGAGCGCCACGGGCGCGCGGTCCTCGACACCGGCGCGGCCGTGGAGGACGTGCGCCTGCACGACCGGCAGGGCGAGGACGACGCGCGCGAGTGGCTGCTGAGCCTGCACCCCGTGCACGGGCCGGCCGGCGAGGTGACCGCCGTCGGCGCCGTGGTGGTCGACGTCACGGACGCCGCGCGCACGGCGAGGCAGCTCGACCGCAGGACCACGCAGCAGGCGGTGGTCGCGCGCTTCGGCCAGCGCGCGCTGGCCGGCGCCGACGTGGACGACCTGCGCGACGAGGCGGCTTCCCTGGCCGCCGCCACGCTGGGCGTGGAGTTCGGCGAGGTGCTGGAACTGGTGCCCGGGGACACGGCCCTGGTCGTGCGGGCGGGCGTGGGCTGGCGCGACGGCGTGGTCGGCACGCGCATCCAGGCGGGGCCGCAGACGCAGGCCGGCACGGTCGTGGACACCCGGGCGGCCGTGGTCGTGGAGAACCTCGCCGTGGAGCGGCGCTTCGCCTCCGTGGGGGAGCTGCGGGAGCACGGCGTCGTCAGCGGCGCTTCGGTGCCCATCCAGTCCCAGGGCACGCTGCACGGGGTGCTGGCGGCGCACTCGACCAAGCCGCGGCGCTTCTCCACCGACGACGTGGCGTTCCTCCAGGCGCTGGCGAACGTCCTGGGCGCGGCCATCGACCGCGCCCAGGCCGAGGACCGCCTGCGGGAGAGCGCGCAGCGCCTGCACCTGGCGCTGCAGGCGGGCCGGCTGGGCACGTGGGAGTGGGACGTCGAGTCCGGTCACGTGCGCTGGTCGGAGACGCTCGAGGCGGTCTACGGGCTGCCCGCGGGCGCGTTCGCCGGCACCTACGAGGACTATCTGGCGCGCCTGCACCCGGAGGACCGTGACCGCGTGGCCGGCCTGATCCGCGACGCGCTCGCCGACGGGGCCTCGCTGCCGGAGTTCGACCACCGCATCGTGCGCCCGGACGGTTCCGTGCGCTGGCTGCGCTGCAGCGGCGGCCCGGTGCGCCGCCCCGACGGCCGCATCGGCGGGATGCTCGGCCTGGCCATGGACGTCACGGAGCACAAGCTCGCGGAGCAGGAGCGGCTGCGGCTGCTGGAGGCCGAGCAGAGCGCGCGCGCCGTGGCCGAGGCGGCCCACGAGCGCCTGGCGTTCCTGGCCCGCGTGACCGCGGCGCTGAACACGACGCTGGACGTGGAGGAGCTGCTGGGCAAGGTCACGTCCCTGGCCCTGGGCTGGTTCGCCGACGGCTGCGCCGTCGACCTGCTGGAGGATGGCGCGCTGCGGCGGGCGGTGCTGAGCCACAGGGACCCGGTGAGGGCCGAGGCGTACCGGGAGCTGCGGCGCCTGTACCCGCCGCGCCCCGGCGAGGGCAACGCGCTGCTGCGCGTCGTGGAGACGCGCAAGCCGCTGCTGATCCCGCTGGTCAGCGAGAAGTTCCAGCGCGCCTACGCCCTCGACGAGCGCCACCTGGGGCTGATGCGGGTCGTGGCCGCCCGCTCCGCGATGTGCGTGCCGCTGGTCGCGCGCGACCGCGTGCTGGGGCTGTTGAACTTCGTGCGCGACGAGGAGCGCCCGTTCGACCAGGATGCGCTGGAGCTGGCGGAGGACGTCGCCCGGCGCCTCGCCCTGGCCATCGACAACGCCATGCTGTTCCAGGAGCGCGCCGAGGGCGAGCGCCGCTTCCGCCGCCTGGCGGAGACGCTCCAGGGCAGCCTGCTGCCGCCGCACCTGCCGGACATCCCCGGCATGGAGCTCGCGGCGGCGTACCGGCCCGCCGCGAAGGGGCTGGAGGTCGGCGGCGACTTCTACGACGTGTTCCCGTTGGAAGGCGACCACTGGGGCATCGTCATGGGCGACGTCTGCGGGAAGGGGCCGGAGGCGGCCAGCCTGACCGCGTTCGCCCGCTACACCCTGCGCGCCGCCGCGGTGCAGCACCGCCAGCCGAGCCGCGCCGTGATGGCGCTCAACAAGGCGCTGCTGCGCGACGGCCGCCACGACGCGGGCCGCTTCCTCACGGTGGCGTTCGCGCGCCTGCGGCCCACCGCTTCCGGTGTCGAGCTCTCCCTGGTGCTGGGCGGCCATCCGCCGCCGCTCGTCGTGCGCGGCGACGGCCTGGTGGAAGCGGCCGGCACGCCCGGCACGCTGGTGGGGGTGGTCGACGAGATCGAGCTCACCGACGCCGTGGTCACGCTCGCGCCGGGTGACCTGCTGCTGTGCTTCACCGACGGCGTGACGGAGGCGCGCCGCGGGGGCGAGCTGTTCGGCGACGGCCGGCTGGCGCGCCTGGCCGCGGACAGCGCGGGGCTGGCTCCCGACAAGGTGCTGGAGCGCGTGGAGCAGGCGCTGGACGAGTTCAGCTGCGGCATGTCCCGTGACGACACGGCACTGCTCGCGCTGCGCGTCAGCTCACACTGATCGCGCGCGGCATGGCCCCGGCGGGGCGCTCAGCCGAACTGGACGCCGTGCTGCTGTGTCATTGCGTCTCTCCGCCGATCCAGCGGTAGCCGATTCCCGGCTCCGTCACGATGAGCCGCGGCTGCGCGGCGTTGTCGCCCAGCTTGCGCCGCAGCTGCGCCACGTAAACCCGCAGGTAGTGCGACTCGGTCCCGTAGGCGGGGCCCCACACGCGCCGCAGCAGCTGGGTGTGCGTGAGCAGGCCGCCGGGACGGCTGGCCAGCTCACGCAGCAGGCTGAACTCCGTGGGCGTGAGGTGGACCTCGGCGCCTTGGACCACGACGCGCTGCTGGTCGAAGTCGATCTCCAGGCCGTCGATCTTCAACTGCCGCTCCGGGGTGCGGTCGCGGTAACCCAGGGCCGCGCGGATCCGCCTGCGCAGCGCGTCGCGGTCCAGCGGCCGGGAGACGTAGTCGTCCGCCCCCGCTTCCAGCAGGCTGAGTTTCTCCGCCTTGCGGTTGTCGACGTTGATCACGATCAGCGGGGAGTCGGTGATCGCGCGCAGGCGGCCCAGCAGCTGCGGCACCTGGGCGGCGCCGATGCGCCGGTCCACGAGCACGAGGTCCGGGCGCTGCTCGGACACGCTGCTCAGCGCCTCGGCGTCCGGCTGGACCTCGCACAGGTCGAGGTCGCCGGCGTCGCCGTTCAGCGCGGCGGTGACCTCCTGTCGCACGTTCGGGGAGGACTCGATGAGCACGATGTTCGTCACAGGCTCCCTCTTGGTTCGCGGCGGGTCGCGCGCCACAGCGCCTCGGCAGCCGCGGCACACGGCGGGACGGTGCCCGCCGCTGCGCGCCTCTAACCCCCAACTACCCCGGCGATGGCCGGCGGGAACCTGTCCGGGCTGTCCTGACGGGCCTGTCAGGACGCGCGGGTCGCCGTTTCGGCGACGGTGCGCTCGGGAAGGGAAGGGACGACTACTACAGCGCCGGGTTGGCGCGTGCGCCCGAGCGCCCGCCGTCCGGCGTCCCCCATCGCAGTCTGGAGGAACGCATGCCCGAGAGCGCGTCGACCCCGCGCCGCCGCGTCGAACGGGCGATGTCGCTGTCCAGCGGCAAGCCCATGACGCAGATCACGTCGGCCCGCGCCTGCGCCTACCCGGGGTGTGAGACGAAGCTTTCGCGCTACAACCCCAATCCGTGCTGTGCGGTGCACGGCGGCTGGGCCGACGAGGAAGGTGGCCGCCGCAGCCGGAACTCGGTGTGACCGGGGGGTCGTCACCCGGCACGTCCGGTGCCCGAACGGACAAGGAGCCTGTCGTGGACCTCGGCGGAGCGATGTTCGGCGGACTCGCCGTGCTCGTCGTGCTGGTGCTGGCGGCGGTGTACGTGGGGGCGCGCCTGCACGGCGGCAAGGCGCCGTCCCACGCGCGGGACAACGAGCACGCCGGCCGCTCTCCCGCCGGCGACGAGGACCCCGTGCCCAGGGACTCCGACGGCATGCCGATGGTGACGCCGCCGGAGGACCCGGCGGAGACGTCCGTGGACGAGATGCAGCGGCGAGCACGAAGGAACGCCTCATGACCGACGCCCAGCGCTTCCGCGCCCTCCTGGAGGAGGAGCGCGACCGGCTCCGCGCCATCCGCGGCGGCGCGGACGGCCACCTGAGCGACAGCCAGGAGGCCTCCACCGGCGAGCTCACCACCTTCGACCAGCATCCCGGGGACGTGGCCTCCGAGACGCTGGAGCGAGAGCAGGACGAGTCCATCCGGGAGCACGCCGAGGCGCAGCTGGAGGAGGTCGAGGCGGCGCTGCGGCGCCTGGACGACGGCTCGTACGGGCGCTGCGCGGTGTGCGGCGCCGACATCGGCGAGGCGCGCCTGCAGGTGCGGCCGCAGACGCGCTACTGCGTGGAGCACCAGCACGAGCGGGAGCGCACCCGGGGGGCGGAACGGCAGCCGCGGGCCTAGACCCGAGCGGGCCGGTCAGAGCTCGCAGCCGTGCGCGGTCCCGCCCAGGCACGTGTCGGTGCCGTCGCCGCCGATGAGCACGTTCGTCCCCAGGCCGCCGTTGAGGGTGTCGTTGCCGCCACCGCCCATGAGGCAGTCGTCGCCGCCGCCCCCGTCGATGGACTCGCCGGCATCACGCTGAGCGCGGTGCTG
>DATMKC010000024.1:0-2365 GCA_035553555.1 Egibacteraceae bacterium
GGCTGAGACGACCTCGGGCGGGGCGTCCGCGTCGTCGGTGGCGGGCCGCCCCGACCGCGCGGACGCCCCGCCCGAGGTCGTCTCAGCCTGACGGCGACGGGCTGGGCTCGCTGGTCTCCCCCGACGTCTGCACGCCGTCGCCTGAGCCGCCCCCGCCGGCGTCGGCGGTGGCGGTCGGTTCCGGCTCGGTGGTGGTGGGCGAGGGGCTCGCCGTGGGGCTCTGCGTCTGCGTGGGCGACGGCGTCTGCGTGGGCGACGGCGACTGCGTGGGGGACGGCGACTCCGAGGGCGACGGGGCGCACACCTGCTGGAGCTCGTCGGCCTCGCCGCCGTCCTCGTCCTCCGCGGTGACGGGGACCTGGCCCTCCGGGCACTCCAGCGGCTCGGGCTCCTCGGTGGCCTCCGGGCTCGGCTCGGCCGTCGGGCCGACCACGCGCAGGTCGCCCCGGGGCTCGGGGAAGTCGGCGGCCTCCACCCCTTGCAGCGCCTCGCCCATGAACGCGCCCCACAGCCGCGCCGGCCAGCCGCCTCCCGTGGGCTCGCTGGGCAGGCCCGAGTTGCCGTCGCGCTGGCCGTACCAGACCACCGTGGTCAGGTGCGGGGTGTAGCCCGCGAACCACGCGTCCGCGGAGTTCTGGGTGGTGCCGGTCTTGCCCGCCGCCGGGCGGCCGATGTCGGCGGCACGGCCGGTGCCGGCCTGCAGCACGCCCCTCAGCACGTCGGTCACCGTCCACGCCACCTGGTCGGAGAACGCCCGGTCGTCCCCGGGCCGCGCCTGGTACAGGGTCTGCCCGTCGCGCTCGACCTTCAGCACGGTGAACGGCGTGCGCCGCACGCCGCCGGCGGCGAACGTGTTGAACGCGCCGGCCAGCTCCAGCGGTGTCACCCCGTTGGTGCCCAGCGTCAGCGACAGGTTCGGCTCCAGCTCGCTGTCCACGCCGGCGCGGTGCGCGATGTCCACGACCGCGGCGGGCCCGACCTCCTCGGTCAACTGCGCGTACACCGTGTTGACCGACTTCCACGTCGCCTCCCGCAGCGAGATGCGCCCGAAGCCCTGGCGCCCGTAGTTGTTGACCTCGTACGGCTCGCTGCCGGGGTTGTCGAACGTCATCTGCGCCGGTCCCTCGAAGGTGCTCTCCGGGGAGTTGCCCTCCTCCACCCAGGCGGCCAGGGCGAACGGCTTGAACGTGGAGCCCGGCTGGCGGCGGCTGTCGGCCACGAAGTTGATCTGCTCGCCGGGCCGGCCGTTGACCAGCGCCCGGATGCCGCCGGTGGCCGGGTCGACCGACACCATCGCGGCGGCCGCCTCCTCGTCGGGCGCGTCGGCGAGCGCCTCGTTGAACTCCCGCTCGGCGACCTCCTGGATGCCCAGGTCGAGCGTCGTGGTGACGCGCAGCCCGGCGTACACCATGTCCTCGCCCAGCCTGCCGGCCAGTTCGCGCTGCACCATGTCCAGGAAGAACGGGGCGGTGCGGAACTGCACCGGCCGCGGCTCGAGCACGGCCGGGGGGGCCGCCGCCAGGGCCGCCGCCTCGGCCTCGGGCAGCCACTCGTTGACGGCCATGCGCTCCAGCACGTAGCGGTAGCGCTGGTGCGCCCGCTCGGGGTTCTTCGCCGGGTCCAGGGCGCTGGGCGCCGGGATCATGCCGGCGAGCTGCGCCGCCTCGGGAAGCGACAGCTCGGCCGCCGCCTTGCCGAAGTAGGCCTGGGAAGCCGCCTGGATGCCGTAGGCGCCGCGGCCGAAGTAGATGGTGTTCAGGTAGAACTCCAGGATCTGGTCCTTGGAGAACTCCCGCTCCAGCTTCATCGCGAGCGCGGCCTCGCGGATCTTGCGCAGCGCGGTCTGCTGGCGCTGGTCGGTCACGTTCTTGATGTACTGCTGGCTGATCGTGGAGCCGCCCTGGGCGACGCCGCGCGCGACGACGTTGCGGAACGCGGCGCGCACGATGCCCGCGACGCTCACGCCCGGGTGGTCGTAGAAGCCGGCGTCCTCGGCGGCCAGGACCGCGTGCCGCACGTGCTGGGGCAGCGTGGCCAGCGGCACGTCCTGGCGGCTGGTGTGCGCGGTCAGCTCGCCGATCTCCCGTCCGGCCTGGTCCAGCAGGACCGTGGCGCCGGTGCTGATCTCCGCGGGCAGGGGCACGCGCGCGAACGTGTAGGAGAACAGCACCAGAGCCAGAAAGCCCAGGACCGCCGCGGGCAGCACCAGCAGCAGCGCGATCGGCCGCTTCCACCAGGGGCGCTGCGCTCGCGGGCCCCGTTTGGGCGGGCGCGCCGCCGCGCGCCGCTGCGGCGGACGACGAGGGGGCTGCGAGGGACGCCGCGGGGACGGCGGACGCGAACTCATGATCGCCCAGTCTGCCAC
>DATMKC010000025.1:0-4310 GCA_035553555.1 Egibacteraceae bacterium
GTCGCGGCCGCCGTGGAGGGCGTCGAGGTCTACGACGTCGCCCCGCTGGACGCCACCGCACGCGTGCGAGCGCTGCGCGATGCCGTGGAGCAAGCTCTGCCCGGGCACCTGGACAGCCACCGCTGCTGCGCCGGGCACGTCGCCGACCTCGCCTTCGACCTGCCGGACCTGCTGGCGCCGGCGCAGGTGGACGCCGAGGTCTGACCGGCGCGGGAGGGTCTAGTCTCCCCGCCATGTCCCATCCGAGCGCGCTGATCTGGTCCGACGACCGGCTGCGCTACGACTTCGGCCCCGACCACCCGCTCAAGCCGGTGCGCGTGGAACTGACCGTGGCCCTCATCCGGGCGTGCGGCCTCACCGACCGCGACGACGTGCGCACGCTGCCCCCCGATCCCTTCGGTGACGACGACGTCGTGCGCCTGCACCGTCCCGACTACGTGGAGGCGGTGAAGCGTCTGTCGGCCGCGCCCGATCCCGCCGGTGACGGCCGCTACGGCCTGGGCCTGGGCGACAACCCGGTGTTCGCGGGCATGCACGAGGCCTCGCTGGAGGTGTGCGGCGCCTCCGTGGCCGCCGCCCGCGCGGTCTGGGAGGGGCAGGTCGCCCACGCGTTCAACCCGGCCGGCGGACTGCACCACGCCATGCCCGAACGGGCCGCCGGGTTCTGCATCTACGACGATCCCGCCTTCGCCATCGACTGGCTGCTGGCGCACGGCGCCGAGCGCGTCGCCTACGTCGACATCGACACGCACCACGGCGACGGCGTGCAGGCGATGTTCTACGACGACCCCCGGGTGCTGACGATCAGCCTGCACGAGTCCGGCCGCTACCTGTTCCCGGGTACCGGCTTCACCCACGAGATCGGCGAGGGCGACGGCCGCGGCGCCAGCCTCAACGTCCCGCTGCCGCCCACGACGCCGGGACAGGTGTGGCTGGACGCGTTCGAGCGCGTGGTGCCGGAGGCCCTGGACGGCTTCGCCCCGGACGTGCTGGTGACCCAGCTCGGCTGTGACACGCACGTGACGGACCCGCTCGCGCATCTGGCGCTGGTGACCGACGACTACCGGGTGGTCTACCGGCGCCTGCACGAGCTGGCGCACGAGCACGCCGCCGGCCGCTGGGTCGCCATGGGCGGCGGCGGCTACCAGGTCGCCACGGTGGTGCCGCGCGCGTGGACCCTGGCGTTCGCCGAGCTGAGCGGCGGCACGCTGCCCGAGCGCCTGCCGCCCGAGTGGCTGCGGGAGGCCCTGCGCCGCACCGGCGAGATGGCCCCCGACGTGTTCACCGACGGCGAGGTGCGCCTGACCGACGAGCGGGTCGCGCTGGTGCGGGGCGAGGCGCTGCGCACCGTCGACGAGCTCAAGGCGCTGGCCTGGCCGCTCCTGGAACGCCTGGGCTGACCGCATGGACCTGCGCGCGCATCTGGAGTCGACCCGTCTGGCCGGTGCGGTCGCGACCACCCCCGGCAGCACCGTGGAGAACTGCGGCAGGCTCGTCGCCGGCGACGAGCGCTACACGTTCGGCCTGACCGACTGGCGCACGGCCAGCTTGGACGAGGCGGTCGAAGCGGTCCGCCGCGTCTGCGGCGGCGACCCCGCCGGCGCGCCGGCCGGCTCGCCCGGCTGCATCGACCTCGACGCCACGCTGGGCGGCATCGAGCGCCACCGGCGCGCGCTGGCCGCGGCCGCCGGCGGCGGCGCCGCGCGGGTGCTGCTGGCCACCGGGCACCCCACGGGGCTGCTGGCGCACTACGGCGCCATCGGTAGGGCGCTCCAGGCGCACGGCTGTCACCTGCTGGCACCGCTCGACGACCGCATGCTGTGGCCCGCCGACGACGGGCGGCCGCGCGGCGTGCGTTTCATCGACGGTGTGGCGGCCGTGACGGACGGCGGCAAGCTGCTGCACACCCATCGCAGCCGCTACATGGAGGCGATGCTGGACGCCCTCGATGGCCGGGCGGACCTCGTGGTGGCGGATCACGGCATGGCCGGCGCCGCGATCGAGCGCGGCATCGCCACGCTGTCCATCGCGGACGTGAACGACCCGGCGCTGCTGCTGGCCCAGTCGCGCGGGCGCACCGCGGATGTGCTGGTCATCGACGACAACTTGGCGCCGCGCGTTTTCGTCCCGGTCACCCGGGCGATGCTGGACTGGCGATGATCCGAGTGCCTGTCCGGCTCGGAGGCGTGCTCGCGGTGCTGCTCGGGATGGCGCTGGCCGTGCCGGCGGCGGCGCAGACCCCCTCCAGCGAGCCTTCCGCCCAGCCGCAACGGCACAGCGCCCGCATCGTGCGCGTCTCCGGCGACAGCCGGGTCGCCACGGCCGTGGCCGCGTCCCGCCACGCATTCCCGGGCGGCGCCGGCACGGTGGTCATCGCGGCGGCGCGGCGGTTCCCCGATGCGCTGGCGGCCGTGCCGCTGGCGGCCCGCGAGGGCGCACCGCTGCTGCTGGTGGAGGAACGCGCGCGCGGCGCCGTCCTGGAGGAGGTCCGGCGGCTGGGGGCGAGCCGCGCGCTGCTCATGGCCGCGCACGGCGCGGTGCCGGTGGTCGTGGAACTGGAGTTGCGGCGCGCGGGCCTGGTGGTCGAGCGGGTGGCCGGTGACGGGCGCTTCCACACCGCCTCGCGCATCGCCCGCCGGCTCGGCCCGGGCGAGGCGGGCGAAGCCGTGCTCGTGTCCGGGGAGGCCTTCGCCGACGCACTGCCGGCCGGTCCGCTCGCCGCGCACGCGGGCCTGCCGATCCTGCTGACCGCGGCCGGCGAGCTGCCCGCGGACCCCGCGGCCGCGCTGCGGGACCTGCCGGCCGAGCGGGTCCTGGTGGTCGGCGGCCCGGCCGCGGTCGGCGAAGCGGTGGTGGCGGGCCTGCCGGACGCCCGGCGCGTCTCCGGGCCGGACCGCTACCGCACGGCGCTCGCGGCGGCGGACGAGCTGCTGGCCCGGGGCGGCAGCCTGGGCACGGTGGCGATCGCCACCGGCCGCGACTTCGCCGACGCCCTGGCCGCGGGGCCCGTCGCGGCGCAGGCCGGGGGCCCGGTGCTGCTGGTCGACGGGCAGGACGCGGCGCAGGCGGACGCGGTCTACGACTACCTGGCCGAGCACCGCGGCGACATCGACACCGTGCTGCTGTTCGGCGGGGCGGCGGCGATCAGCGAGGACGTGCGCGGCAGGATCGCCCGCGCGCTGGGAGGGGACGCGTGAGCAGCATCGGCGCGTGCGCGGCGCTCCTGCTCGCCGGCGTGTTCGCCTGGGCCGGCATCGCCAAACTGCGCGCGCCCGGGGCGGCGGCGTTCTCCTTCGCCGGGCTCGGCCTGCCGCGGCCGCGCGCGCTGGCCGCCGTGGTGCCGTGGGCGGAACTGGCGCTGGCCGCGGCGCTGGTGTGGCAGCCGCGGCTCGGCTCGCTCGCGGCGCTGCTCTTGCTGGGCGCGTTCAGCGTGGCGCTGGCCCGCGCCCGCGCCGGCGGTGCGCGCACGGGCTGCGCCTGCTTCGGCGGCGGGCGCGCGGACGCGCCGCTGTCCGGCGCGCTGCTGCGCAACGCCCTGCTCGCGATGGCGGCGCTCGCCGGGCTCGGAGGACAGCGCGGCTGGGTGGACGTGCCGGCGCTCGTCGCGGTGGGCACCGCGGCCGTCGTGGGCGTCGTCGCGCTGGCGCTGTGGGACCTGCGGGTGCGAGCGGGCTCGCTGTGGTCCGGCGGCGCCCTGGCGGACGCCCGGGCGGGATCGGAGGGGAGCGCATGAGCGGGACGGTGTGGGTGGTGTCGTACGTGCTGCTGTGGCTTGCCGTCGTGGTGCTCGGCGTGGCCGTCGTGGTGCTGCTGCGCCAGATCGGGGTCCTGCACACCAGGCTGCGCCCGCTCGGGGTGCACCACGCCGACCGGGGGCCCGTGCGCGGGGACCTGGCGCCACCGGCCGGCGTTGACTACGCCGCGTCCGAGCACACTCTGGTCGCCTTCACCGCCGCGGACTGCCCGGTCTGCCACGAGTTGCTGCCGTCCCTGCGCGTGTTGGCGCGCGATTACCCGGAGGTGCGCCTGCACCAGGTGGACATGGGGCCGGCCACGGAGCGCGTCTTCGCCGCCTTCCGCGTGGACCTGACGCCCTACCTGGTCCTGGTCGGCCGTGACGGGACCGTGCTCGGCGGCGGCGTGGCCAACACGCTGGAACAAGCCGAGGTACTGATCGAGTCCGCGCGTGGCCCGGCGGCCGCGCCCGCGTCGGCGGAGGGCCGGCCGTGAGCGCGGTCGACACCGTGGTGGAGCGGCTCGGCCGCGGTCTGGCGGCCCGCACCTCGCGGCGCGGATTCCTGGCGCAGGCC
>DATMKC010000026.1:0-7702 GCA_035553555.1 Egibacteraceae bacterium
GTTCCGTGGCGGTGCTGGCCATGTCGCCGCGCGGGACCATGTTCGACCCGGGTCCCATGGTCTACATGATGAAGTGGGTGGTGGGCCCGGACGCCGGCGGCACGATCGACATCGACGCGCCCATCGGCGACAACCTGCGCAAGATCGCCAAGGCCAAGGGCAAGGACGTCAGCGACCTCACGGTCATCATGCTGGACCGCGAACGCCACGCCGAGTACATGCGCGAGGTGCGCGAGAGCGGCGCGCGCCTGCGCCTGATCATGGACGGCGACGTTGCCGCCAGCCTGCTCGCCGCCATGCCGGAGAAGAACGTCGACGTGCTCATCGGCATCGGCGGCACGCCGGAGGGCGTCACCACGGCGTGCGCGATCCGCGCGCTGGGCGGGGAGATGGTGGGCCGCCTGTGGGCGCGCAACGACGAGGAAGTCGTCGCCGCCAAGGAGCAGGGCTTCGACCTGGACGAGGTGCTCACCACGGAGCGCCTGGTGTCCAGCCCCGACACGTTCTTCGTCTGCACCGGCATCACCGACGGCGACCTGGTCGCCGGGGTGAACTACTTCCGCGGCGGCGCCACCACGGAGTCCATCGTCATGCGCGGCAAGTCCGGCACCATCCGCTACGTCAAGGCGCGCCACAACCTGGACAAGGTGATGGAGTACAGCTCGATCGACTTCGACCCCGGCCGCTCCTGACCCGCCGGACGCCGGCTGCCGCCGATGTGGAAGAACGCGTATTGGGTCGCATCGGGTGCAAGGACGCACCGGATCCGACCCAATACGGACTTGTCCACTAGCGTCGAGCCCGATTCGCGTCGAGGAAGTCCAGGACCCAGCCGTTGACCAGCTCGGGGTACTCCAGCAGCGCGCCGTGGCTGCCGCGCGGGACGGTCCGCAGCGTCGCGTCGGGGATGCGCTCGGCCATGTGGCGGCCGAGGCTCGGCGGCGAGAACGGGTCCACCCCGCCGACCACCACCAGCACGGGCACGTCGATCTCCGGCAGCAGGTCCTCCGCACTGTGCGCGTGCATGCCGGACGTCGTGGCCATCGCCACGTACGGGTCCACCCACGCGCCGTGGTCCACGAACGTGTCCAGGCGCTCGTTGGGGCAGCGCGGCGCCACCACGCCCATGAGCTTGGCCATCTGCGGGATGGGCAGCCGCCACGCCTGCCTCCACACCGTGCGCAGCACCGGCGGCGGGGTCAGCAGGAACGCCGCCAGCGTCGCCGCGTACAGCGCCACGCCGGCGCGGCGGAAGCCGAACAGCGTGCGCACCGGCGAGGCGTACGGTCCGGTCAGCGACACGATCGCGCGGACCCGGCCGGGCATCTGGCGGTACGCCTCCAGGGCGACCTGCGAGCCCATCGAGTGCCCGGCCACCGCCAGCTCGGCGATGCCCTCGTGGTCGGCGATCGTGCGCAGGTCCGCGGCGAAACGCTCGATCGACAGCGCCTCCCGCCCGAGGCCCCTGCCGTGCCAGCCCGGCTCGCGCGGGAGCGTGGAGCTCGCCACGCCGCGGTAGTGGAACACCAGGACGCGGTAGCCGGCGTCGGCCAGCGTGGGCGCGAGCTCGGCCCACCAGGTGTCCGGGCACAGGAAGCCCGAGCACAGGGCCACCACGGGACCGTCGGCGGGACCCAGGAAGGTGTACGCCAGCTCCGCGCCGTCGTCGGTCCGCACGCGGCGGTCCTTCGGCCAGATGACCCCCGGGTCCAGCTCGGTCTGCTCGGGCGCGGCGTCGCTCATCGCCTGATGGTGCCGTTCCGGCGCCCAGGCCCGCAAAAGCCGGTGTGTTCACCCGCCGTTCACCTGCGCGTCAGCGAGTCGTCAGCCCGCCGGGTTATGACGTGTGCGTGCACGGGCAGCAGAAGGGAAATGTCGGTCAGCGGCCACCGGCCGTTCACCTGGCAGACCGAGCGGCGTCACCGGACGAACCTACTGTCGAGGTCGTTGACACCCACAGTCTGGTCGGAACACGCCAGTGAGGAGAGAGATCCCGATGCGTCTGAACAAGCTTCTGCTGGGCCTGCTCATGGCCCTCGCCCTGGTCGCCACGGCATGCGGGAACGCGCCGGACGACACCGGCACCACCGACAACGAGGAAGCGCCGGAGGACGGCGGCGGGCCCGCGGGCGACGAGGTCAGCGGGACCATCGAGATCGATGGCTCGTCCACGGTCGCCCCGCTGACCGACGCCATCGCCGAGGAGTACAACGCCGCCCAGCCGGGCGTCGAGGTGAACGTGGGCGTGTCCGGCACGGGCGGCGGCTTCGAGCGCTTCTGCGAGACCGGCGACACCCAGATCTCCAACGCGTCCCGCCCCATCAAGGAATCCGAGGCGCAGGCCTGCGCCGACAACGGCATCGAGTTCACCGAGGTGCGCGTCGGCACTGACGCGCTCACCATGGTCACCAGCGCGGACACCGACTGGGTCGACTGCCTCACCACCGAGGAGGTCGTCAAGCTCTGGGGCCCGGATGGCGTGGACTCCTGGGACCAGGTCCGGGAGGGCTTCCCGGCCGAGCCCGTCCAGGTGTTCGCCCCCGGTGCCGACTCGGGCACGTACGACTTCATGAACGAGACGGTCCTGGAGGAGGACGTCCAGCCGCGGCAGGACTACAACGCCAGCGAGGACGACAACGTCATCGCCCAGGGCATCCAGGGGACCAAGGGCTCGTGGGGCTTCTTCGGCTTCGCCTACTACCAGGAGAACGCCGACACCATGAAGGCGATCTCCTTCGACGCCGGCGACGGCTGCGTGGAACCGTCCGCCGAGACCGCGCAGGACGACTCCTACAAGCTCGCCCGCCCCCTGTTCATCTACGTGCGCAACGACGCGCTGCAAGAGGCGCACGTGGCCGACTTCGTGACCTTCTACCTGGACACGGTCAATGACGTGATCGAGGAGGTCGGCTACATCCCCGCGACCGACGAGGAGCTGGCGGAGGCCCGCGCCTCCGTCGAGGGCGCGATCGGCTAGCGCCAACTGGGAGGACCATGAGCGAGCATCCCGTCATCGAGGCGCCCGTGCTGGTGTCCGGACCGGGCGATCCCGGCCAGACGTCCCTGGCCGGCCGGCCTCGTCGCGGCGAGAAGCTCGTCATGGTCCTTTTGGCCCTGGCCGGCGCCGTGTCGGTGCTCACCACCGTGGGCATCGTCGCGGTGCTGTTCTTCGACGCGATCGAATTCTTCCGCGCGTCCTCGGTGAGCGTGTCGGAGTTCTTCCTCGGCACGGAGTGGCGGCCCTTCGGGGACCCGGAGAACGAGGCCTTCCGCGTCGGCGTGCTGCCGCTGGTGAACGGCACGCTCATGGTCACGGGGATCGCGATGCTGATCGCGGTGCCGCTGGGCCTCGCGTCGGCGATGTACCTGTCGGAGTACGCGCCGGCGCGGGTCCGCTCGGTGCTCAAGCCGTCGCTGGAGCTCCTGGCAGGCGTGCCGACCGTCGTGCTGGGCTACTTCGCCCTGACGTTCATGACCCCGCTGCTGCGGTCGCTGTTCGGCACCGACAACGTGTCCATCTTCAACGCCGCCAGCGCGGGGATCGTGATGGGGATCATGATCGTGCCGACCATCGCGTCGCTGTCGGAGGACGCCATGAGCGCGGTGCCGCGCGGCCTGCGCGAGGCGGCGTACGGGCTGGGTGCGGGCAAGCGCCACGTGGTCCTCAAGATCGTCACGCCCGCGGCGCTGTCCGGCATCGTCGCCGCGGTCATCCTGGGCCTCGGGCGCGCCATCGGCGAGACCATGATCGTCGCCATCGCGGCCGGGAACCTGCCCCAGATGACCGCCGACCCGTTCGCCCAGATCCAGACCATGACGGCCTACATCGTGCAGGCGGTGAAGGGCGAGGCGGCCCGCGGCTCGCTCACCTACCAGTCGATCTTCGCCGTGGGCGGGCTGCTTTTCGTGATGACGTTCACCCTGAACATCCTGGCCCAGCGCTTCGTCCGCCGCTTCCGGGAGGTCTACTGATGGGGCTCGGCACGCCGGCCAGCAGCGTGGAGACGGCCGTCCAGGCGCTCGCGACGCCGAAGCGTCGCGGCGCGCGCGAGCGCGTCTTCGCCGTGGTGCTGCTGTCCGCGACCGTCGTGTCCGTGCTGGTGCTGGGCGTGCTGATCGCCGACGTGCTCATGGACGGGCTGGGCCGCATCAACGGCGAGTTCTTCACCAGCTACGCCTCTCGGCGCGCGGAGCGCACGGGGATCCGCGCCGGCCTGACGGGAAGCCTGTCGCTGCTGGTGATGGTGGCCGCCATGGCGTTCCCGCTCGGCGTCGCGGCCGCCCTGTACCTGGAGGAGTTCGCCCCCGACAACCGGCTGACGCGCGTCCTCGAGGCCAACATCGCGAACCTGGCGGGCGTGCCCAGCGTGGTCTACGGGCTGCTGGGCGCGGCGGTCTTCGTCTACCTGTTCGAGTTCGGCCGCAGCCTGCTGACGGGCGCGTTCACACTCGCCCTGCTGATCCTGCCGGTGGTCATCGTGGCGTCGCGCGAGGCCCTGCGCGCGGTGCCCCGGGCGATCCGGGACGGCGGCTTGGCCCTGGGCGCCACGCCGCTGCAGGTCGCCTGGCGCCAGACCGTGCCGTCGGCGCTGCCCGGCATCCTCACCGGCACCATCCTGGCCCTGTCCAGGGCGGTCGGCGAGACGGCGCCCATCCTGGTGGCCGGCGCCGTGCTGTTCCGCCGCAGCGACAACGTGCCGTGGGGCTTCTTCGACGCGTTCACGGCGCTGCCGATCCAGATCTACGACTTCGTCAGCCGCCCGCAGGAAGCGTTCCGCGTGGAGGCCGCCGCGGCGGCGATCATCGTCCTGCTGGCCGTGCTGCTCGTCATGAACTCCGCGGCGATCGTGCTGCGCAACCGCTACGCAAGGAGATGGTGATGCCCTGGACTCCGGCTGAGGCGAGCGTGCGCCCCCCCGCGCCCGCACCGGAAGGGCGGACGTCCCCGACGGCCGCGCACCACGGCGTGTCGGTGGACGCGCAGCGGGTCTTCGAGCTGGAGAACGTGAGCGTGGCCTACGGCGGCAACATCGCCGTCCGTGACGTGACCATGCCGATCCACCGCAACGAGATCACCGCGCTGATCGGGCCGTCAGGCTGCGGCAAGTCGACGCTGCTGCGCTGCCTCAACCGCATGAACGACCTCATTCCCGGGGCGCGCGTGGACGGCGCAGTGCGGTATCACGGGATCAACCTGTACGACAAGGGTGTGGACCCCGTCGAGGTGCGCCGGCGCATCGGCATGGTGTTCCAGAAGCCCAACCCGTTCCCCAAGTCGATCTACGAGAACATCGCCTTCGGCCCCAAGGTGCTGGGCATGAAGGACAACCTCGACGACCGGGTGGAGACCTGCCTGCGCCGCGCGGCGCTGTGGGAAGAGGTCAAGCAGAAGCTGCACTCGAGCGCCTACGGCCTGTCAGGCGGGCAGCAGCAGCGCCTGTGCATCGCGCGCGCCATCGCCGTGAACCCCGACGTGATCCTCATGGACGAGCCGTGCTCGGCGCTGGACCCGATCGCCACCGCGCGCATCGAGGACCTGATGCGGGAGCTGGAGGACGAGTACACCATCGTCATCGTCACCCACAACATGCAGCAGGCGGCTCGCGTCAGCGACCGCACGGCGTTCATGACCACCGACGTGGAGCCCGACGAGGACGGCAAGGACAAGCGGTCGGGCCGGCTGGTGGAGTACGACCTCACGGACAAGATCTTCAAGAACCCCGGCGACCGGCGCACGGAGGACTACATCAGCGGGCGCTTCGGCTAGGACGCGCCCGGGTCACGCCAGGGCGCGCTGGATGTCGCTCAGGGCCTGCGGGACGAGGCGGTAGTAGATCCAGGTGCCGCGCCGCTCGCCCTCGATGAGGCCGGCCTGGCGGAGGAGCTTGAGGTGATGCGACACGGTGGGCTGCGACAGGCCGGTCGGTTCGGTCAGGTCGCACACGCACACACCCGCGCCGGTGGCGCGCGCGAGCAGGTTCACGATGGTCACGCGCGCGGGGTGGCCGAGGGCCTTGAAGACGCCGGCGGCGCGCTCGGCGTCGCCCGGCGACAGCGTCGGCTCGGCGATCGGCGGGCAGCAGGGCTGGGTGGCCGCGGCGGTCATGGGCCCATGGTGGCACAAGGGCGGCCATGCCGCCGGGGAGGCGACTGATGGCTGACGTGCTGTTCGTCTGCGTCCACAACGCGGGGCGCTCCCGCATGGCCGAGGCGCTGTTCAACCACTGGTCGCGGGAGCGCTACGGCGGCCGCTGGACCGCCGCCAGCGCCGGCACGCAGCCGGCGCCGCGCCCCCACCCCGAGGTGGTGGAGGCGATGGCCGAGCTGGGCATCGCCGTGGAGGTCCGCCCCGGCGAGCTGCTCACCCCCGAGATGGCCGAGGGCGCCCGCAAGCTGTTCTCCATGGGCTGCAACGTCGAGGAGGCCTGCCCGGCGCTCACCATCCCGATGGAGGACTGGGCACTGGAGGACCCGAAGGGCCGGCCCATGCCCGAGGTCCGCACCATCCGCGACGACATCGCCCGCCGCGTGGGGCACCTGCTCGAGCAACTGGAGTCAGGACTGGGTGGGTGAGTTGCTCGACAGCTCCACCATGTCGCCGGTGACCGCGAACACCGCCTGCTCGGCGATGTCCACCGCGTGGTCGCCGAAGCGCTCCAGGTTGCGGGCCACCAAGACCATGCGCATCGCCCAGTCCAGACGCGTCTCGTCCGACGCGGCGAGGTCGACCAGCCGCCGGAACAGGCCCTTGTTGAGCTGGTCCAGCGGGTCGTCCAGCAGCGGCACCTCGCGGGCCGCCTCCAGGTCGCGGCTGGAGAACGCCTCCAGCGCCCGGCGGGCGACGCGCTTGCCGTGCTCGCCCATCTCGTGGATCTGGCGCAACAGCTCGTCCTCGCCGGGGAAGTCGCCCAGGAGCTTCACGAACTTGGCGATGTTCACGCAGACGTCGCCCATGCGCTCCAGGTGCACGTTCACGTGCAGCAGCGCGGCGACCAGCCGCAGCTCGCTGGCCACGGGAGCCTGCAGCGCCAGGGTGGTGAGGATGCCGTCCTGGACCGCCTGGTACTCGCGGTCCAGCGCGTCATCCATGGCGATGACGGCGCGGCCGAGCTCGAGGTCGCGCCGCTCCAGCGCGTCCATCGCCTGGTCCGCCATGTCCAGGACGCGATCGCCCATGGCGAGGACGCGGTCCTCCAGCTGGACCAGGTGCTCCCGGTGGCCGGCGCGCAGTTCACCGCTCATCGCGGACAAGGACTCCCTTCGTGGCCGATGGTCAGCATCATAGGCACAGCCTCCCCGTTCGGGGCGGCTCCTAGACTGGAACGCGCATGCCCAAGCTCATGATCGTCGAGGACGAGCCGCCGCTGCGGGAGGCCCTCGTGTACGCGCTGGAGTCGGAGGGCTTCGCGGTGGTCGCCTGCGACCGCGGCGACACCGCGGTGGAGCGCTTCGAGCGCGAGCGGCCCGACCTGGTGCTGCTGGACGTGATGCTGCCGGGGCTGTCCGGTGTGGAGGTGTGCAAGCGCATCCGCCTGACGCACGCCACGCCGATCATCATGCTGACGGCGCGCGACACCGAGATCGACACGGTCGTCGGCCTGGAGGTCGGCGCGGACGACTACGTCACCAAGCCGTTCAGCGTGCGCGAGCTGGTGGCGCGCATCCGGGCGGTCCTGCGCCGCGGGGGCGAGTGGGACCAGTT
>DATMKC010000027.1:0-2370 GCA_035553555.1 Egibacteraceae bacterium
CCTTCGCGGTGCCATCGAGCTTGGTCAGCACCACGCCGCTGACGTCGACGGCCTCCAAGAACGCCCTGGCCTGCGACAGGCCGTTCTGCCCGGTGGTGGCGTCCAGGACCAGCAGCACCTCGTCGAGCTGCCCGGCGTCGCGCTCCAGCACGCGCTTGACCTTGGACAGCTCGGCCATGAGCTCGCTCTTGTTCTGCAGCCGCCCGGCGGTGTCGACCACCAGCAGGTCGGCCCCGGCGGACTTGGCGGCCTGCCAGCCGTCGAACGCCACCGCGGCGGGGTCCGCCCCAGGGCCGTGACGCACGACGCGCGCGCCGGAGCGCTCGCCCCAGTGCTGGAGCTGCTCGGCGGCCGCGGCGCGGAACGTGTCGGCGGCCGCGAGCACGACCTCCTGGCCCTCGCGGCGGTAGCGCGCGGCCAGCTTGCCGATGGAGGTGGTCTTGCCGGTGCCGTTGACGCCGGTGACCAGCCAGACGCTCGGCCCGCCGGCGCGCCGCGCCAAGGTGCGGTCGGCGACGGACAGCTCCAGGCGCAGGACCTCCTTGAGCAGCGCCAGCGCCTCCTCGCCGGTGCGGACGCCTTCGGCCTTGGCGCGGTCGCGCAGGCCGCTGACGATCTCCAAGGCGGCCTCCACGCCGACGTCGGCGGAGATCAGCGCCTCCTCCAGCTCCTCCCAGGCCTGCTCGTCCACGCCCCGCCGGAACGCGCCGGCGATCCCGGCGCCCAGGCCGCCGCGCGCGCGGCCCAGCCGCAGGCGGAAGCGGTCGCGCACGGACAGCGGTCGCTCCTCGGCGACGGCGCCGGCGTCCGGGACCGCCACGACGTCCTCCGCCGGCTCCTCCAGCAGCCGCTCGGGCACCAGGGGCGTCGGCGTGGCGGCCTCGTCGCGCGCCTGCTCGTCCAGCGCCGGCTCGCGGGGCGCCTGCCGGCGGCGGGGCAGGGCGACGAGGCCGACCATCAGCGCGACCAGCACGAGCACGGCGATGCCGAGAATCAGGATCTCCATGGGCGGCAGCCTACCCGCGTGGCCGCGTAGCCTCCCTGGCGTGGACCTGCCGTTCGACATCCCGCCGACGCTGGTGCGCCGCGAGCTGGCGGCCTACCTCGGCGACGCCGCCCGACCCGAGGCCCAGGTCCTGCCGACGCGCTGCCCGCCGTGGACGGTCGCGGACGTGACCGCGCATGTGGCGGAGACGTTCGCGCGCTTCAACCGCATGCTGGCGCAGAGCCGCGCGGGCGACCTCACCCCGCCGTTCACGCCGAAGGAGCTGGCCGAGGAGAACCTGCGCCGCGTGGCGGCGTTCGCCGGCGACCCGGTGGAGGCGCTGGAGCGCGAGGCCACGGCGTTCGTGGACGCGGTGGCCGACCAGGACGAGCCGATCGCGCACCAGTTCGGGCCGCTGCCGCTGCGCGTGCAGCTGGGCTTCGCGCTGAACGAGCTGGCGATCCACCACGACGACGTCGCCCACGCCCAGCGCCGGGCCTACGAGCCGTCGCCCGAGACCACCGCGCTGCTCGCGCAACTGTGGACCTCGCTGGGCGGCCTGCCGATCGAGGAGCCCGCCGACACCGACTGGAAGCGCATCCTGCGCGCCTCCGGCCGCTAGGCGGAGACGGACTCGGAGACCTTCTGGGAGATGGTCTTCGACACGCCGTTGCCCTGCATGGTGATGCCGTACAGGCAGTCCGCCACCTCCATCGTGCGCTTCTGGTGCGTCACGATGAGCATCTGGCTGGCCTGCTTGAAGTCCTTCACCACGTCCAGGAAGCGCTGGAGGTTCACGTCGTCCAGCGCGGCCTCCACCTCGTCCAGCACGTAGAACGGCGACGGCCTCGCGGAGAAGATCGCGAACAGCACGGCCAGCGCCGTCAGGGAGCGCTCGCCGCCGGACAGCAGGGACAGGCGCTTCACGCGCTTGCCGGGGGGCCGCGCCTCCACCTCCACGCCGGTGTCGAGGAGGTTGTCCGGGTCGGTCAGCACGAGCTTGCCCTCGCCACCCGGGAACATCCGCGGGAAGATGCGCTCGAACTCCCTCGCCACGTCGGCGAACGCGGCCGCGAAGACCTCCTTGATGCGCTCGTCGACCTTCTCGACCACCTCCATGAGGTCCTTCTTGGACTGGCGCAGGTCGGCGATCTGGCCCTCCAGGAACGCGTGGCGCTCCTGCATCGCCTCGAACTCCTGCAGCGCCAGCGGGTTCACCGTGCCGAGCAGCGCGACCTTCTTGAGCAGCTTGTCCTCCTGCTCGGCCAACTCGGCGTCGCGCTCGGCGTCCGGCAGCAGCGACTCCGGGTCGCTGTCGCGGCGCTCCGCCAGGGCCGCCTGCGCGTCGATCTCGTAGTCCTCGTGCAGGCGCGCGGCCACGCCAT